>JBGSPG010000105.1:0-6383 GCA_041738725.1 Saccharimonadales bacterium (SeqCode) | reverse complement strand
GGCAACGTTATCGGTGCCTGTGGCGTAGCAATGGGTGGGGTAGCAACTGCAGGGTATGCCAGGACGCTCTGGAACTCAATAAAATCAAGGTAATATAGGCGTATGGTTCTATATACCACCAACTAAATGCTATATACTAGTGAATACTATGGGAGAAACAAATAAGCAGACGCGACAAGCGTTGTATCGAAAGTACCGTTCAAAGTCTCTTGATGAGATTGTTGGACAGTCGCATATTACTAAAACGCTCGCCAACGCTATAAAGCAGGGTAAAATTAGCCATGCATACCTATTTACAGGGCCACGAGGTACTGGAAAAACCTCTATTGCACGTATATTAGCCCACGAGATTAATGGACTGCCTTACACTGATGATTCGACCCATTTAGATATTATAGAAATTGATGCCGCCAGCAACCGCCGGATAGATGATATTAGAGACCTACGTGATAAGGTCCACATTGCACCACTTTCAGCAAAGTACAAAGTATATATCATTGATGAAGTTCATATGCTCACTACCGAGAGCTTTAATGCGCTCTTAAAAACGCTTGAAGAGCCACCAGAGCACGTTGTATTCATTCTTGCCACAACAGAAGTACATAAACTACCTGCAACTATTATTAGCCGTACACAGAGGCATAGTTTTAAAAGTATTCCGAGTGATCAGGTAGCAGAGCATCTTGGCGTGATAGCAAAGAACGAAAAAATCAAAGTATCTGATGATGCGCTCGAGCTACTAGCAAAACACGGAAACGGCAGTTTTAGAGATAGTATTAGCTTACTCGATCAACTCAGTACGCACGACGTAGAAGTAACCGCAGAAGTTGTAGAATCTCTTCTCGGTATTGCACCAACCACTCAGTTGAAGTCACTTCTTACTACCGTTCAAAGCGGCGATACGAAGGCCGTACTCGAAATCGTCGATACACTTATACAATCCGGCTTAACACCAAGCGGCATCGCCAACCAGCTTGCGCATGTAGTACGTGATGAAATTACCCTAGGGAAAGCTGATCACGAAATGGTCGCGCTACTTGGGAGACTCCTAGAAGTACACTCTGCCATATATAAACAACTCAAGCTAGAATCTATACTACTCAGTGCCACCATGGCACGCGTACCCGAGACTCAAAAGGCAGTTGTACAACCGCCAAAAACAAGTGCGCTCGTAATTGAAACGCCAAAAATGGTAACACCCACAAAAGTTGTTGCAGAGAAAAATTCTGATCTAGAGAAAGCCGCGCCAGCCTCAAAGGTTGAACATATAGAACTCCCGCAACAAGACTCAGTAAAGAAGTCTACGAAGACTAAAACAATGACACCTGTTGCTGACGATTTTGATATCAACACATACTGGCCAGAAATTTTAGGAGCGATAAAAACTAAGAACAATCCACTCTATACTGTACTGAGACTCGCTCATATCTCAGTGAATGGTTCTGAACTTCTACTTACATTCTCATTCCCGTTCCATCAAAAGCGGGTTGATGATTTGAAGAATAAAATTGTAATAGCTGAAACGGTTCAGGATATTACCGGTCATAATTTTGAAGTAGAAACACTTCTTAATAAAGATTTATCACCGCCAGAACCCGTCAAAATCAAAGAGAAGTCAGTTGAGCCTGATCCTGCTCATGCTTCGGTAATTGCAGGTGTTCAGGATATTATGGGTGGAGGAGAAGTAGTTAATGTCTAACCAGAGAACTGACAATGTGATGGCCGGGAAGATCCCCCCGCAAAATATAGATGCCGAAATAAGCCTGCTCGGCTCAATATTAATTGAAGATGATGCAATTATTACCATTGCAGATAAAATTGGTGTCGAAGATTTTTACGATAAGCGCCACGGGACTATATACTCTGCAATCCTCAGACTGTACGAACAACACAAGCCAGTAGACCTACTAACGCTTTCAAGTGTACTTAAAGATTCGGATGATCTTGAAGGTGTCGGTGGTTCCAGCTACCTTACCGAGCTTACAAACGCCGTACCAACGGCTGCCCATGCCGAACACTATGCAGATATTGTTGCAGAAAAAGCGATGCGCAGGAAGCTCATTAAGGCTTCTGAGGATATTACCAACCTCAGTTTTAGTGATAGCATGAGCACCGTACAAGAGATTCTTGAGCAAGCAGAACAGCGATTATTTGCGGTTTCTCAGCGGACACTTAAACAAGATATGGTTTCAATTGAGCAAATTCTTGCAGAAGGATTTGATAGACTCGATGAACTTCACAAGAATAAAGGCAAACTTCGTGGTGTCCGAACCGGTTGGAAGGATCTTGATAACATGACCGCCGGTCTGCAGCGATCTGACCTTATCGTACTCGCAGCAAGGCCAGCCATGGGTAAAACTACACTTGTTGGTAACTTGGTACAAAACATTGCCATGCACGAGAAGCAGGCAACACTATTCTTTAGTCTTGAGATGAGTAAAGATCAGTTAGTAGACCGTATGCTGGCTGCTGAATCTGGTGTTGATGCCTGGAACATCAGGACAGGTAATTTAAGTGATCAAGATTTTGAAAAGCTTGGTGCTGCAATGGGGGCACTTTCAGAGGCACCTATATTTATAGATGACACTCCGGGAATCAGCATACTGGAGCTCCGCACAAAGGCCCGCAGAGAGGCGCAGAAACATCCACTTGGTTTAATTGTAGTAGATTATCTGCAGCTGATGAGTGGCGGGCGTAAAGGCGGAGACTTCAACCGAGTACAAGAAATATCAGAAATCAGTCGTGGCCTCAAGCTGATTGCGCGTGAAATGAACGTACCTGTTGTGGCACTATCACAGCTTTCTCGTTCAGTAGAAAGTCGTAGCCCGCAGATTCCACAACTTGCTGATCTTCGTGAGTCTGGTTCAATTGAGCAAGATGCCGATATTGTTATGTTCATCTACCGCGAGGCCTACTACAACCCAGATACTGATAGGCAAAATGTGACCGACCTAATTATTGCTAAACACCGTAATGGCCCGACTGGAAAAGTAGAGTTATACTTCCATCCTGAACGACTCAAGTTTGTATCACTTGACCGAAACCACTAGAAAAATACTCATGCTTGCACTTCATACATTTAAGCGTATGATTCTTTATATATGGGTACATTACAACCTGGAAGTCTAGACGTTTGGTACGAGCGTAGCAGTAATGAAGAAGAGTTTTTTCGTATGCGCATTGCACTTGGCGATATCAGTCATGATCAAGTGGTGGATCGTGAAGAGTTGAATCGGCTACTTGAAGAATACCCTCAATGGACAATACAGTACGAAGCCTCAGCTGGAAAAATCGTAAAAACATATCGCCGTGATCTTTCAGATATGCCCTATAGTAAGTCTGCAAAAGTTGGAAATAATGGATACTATGACAAGCTTTTTGAGCCAGAATTATTTGACCCAACTATCAGTACAATATTAGGTGGGGTAGGGAGTGGAAGTAGTATGCTCGGCTGCTTCGTTGTTGTAGTATACGACAGTGAGCCATCAATTGTAGCCTCAGATATACTCAAGATTGCAGATACCGAGCATTACCTGCATAACGCTGGATACATACCAGAGCCACAACAAGATGTTGTTTAGTTAAAATTTGCTATACTGATATGTAATGAAGGGTAAAACACTCCGGCAAATTATGCTCTACAACTATCGGTATGTTTTTGCATATTCTTTTATAGGTATATTTATTGCCTACTTCCTGTTTTGGCAACTTGGCTCAATAGGCCCTGGACTAGCAGGCCCAGAGACTCAAATTGCAGCGCTCCATACCAATGCTCGCGTAGCCATAGAAACGCCACTCTACCCGATGTTTTCTTCATTGCAGATGATCTCACTCAAAGTGTTCGGGATAAGCGCGTACACCATACGGATTCCGAGTATCATCATTGCTATAACAACACTGCTACTTCTGTACCAAATTTTGAAAAAATGGTTTGGCAAACCAACGGCGCTCCTAAGTGTCGCACTTGTGGCAACTGCTGATTGGTATTTATTCACAGCCAGGCTAGCTACCGGCAGTATAGAACTCAGCTTTTGGTTTGTTGTGGCGCTACTCAGTATTACTAAAATCATCGAACATAAATCAATCTGGACAGTTCCACTGGCCGGCTCGCTGATTGCGCTTTGGTTTGTGCCATTTGGTCCATACCTCAGCATTGCGCTCACAATCGGAGTACTATCCTGCAGAATAATAAGAGAGCGCATATTTGAAGCAAATAAAAAACAGAGGGCACTTGTTTTATTAGTTTCACTTATAGGTGCCGGCCTTCTACTTTACACCTCTATACAAGATCTTAATTTTGTAAAATCACTTCTCGGGCTTGAGGCGGGGATACCGACCGCCAGTGAATACTACAAATCACTCATGACGAACGGAAGTAGTATTGTTGCGGTGCTACCGGCTACAAACCCAATAAATGGACCCCACGGCGTGTTCTTTGTACGGTTCTTTGAACTCACGTTTGTACTATTTGGAGTATTCATGTTTTGGAAGACGCGAATTAACAGATTGAATTTAATTCTTATTGCAATCACAATTGTTCTGTTCTTCATTTCAGGGTTCAGCAACACCAGCGGAGCCAACTCACTGTTAGTTGTGCCGTTTATTATATTTATGACGGCTGGAATACGCTACTTTATTCATAGATGGCAAAAAACTTTTCCCAAAAATCCCTACGCACGCATGGCAGCTCTCATACCAATTACAATTTTGCTTTCACTTACAGCACTGCAACACCATCAAAGCTACTTCATTCTTTGGCCTCATCAAACCACTACAGTTAATGCATTCTCGTACGACCTAAAACTAGCGCAAACTGAGCTTAATACGGCTGATGATAGCCTACGCTGTACCGTTATTACAGGAAATACAGATATAATAACCCTTTTGGAAGCGAGCAAGACAGATTGTACTCTTACTACGCAGTCTACCGTTACGCCACTTGGACGCGATGAGAAGCAGCTGATCGCACCCGACATTGCCAGATCTTCACCAGCCAGTACAGGAACTGTAAGCAGAGCGCTTACATCGGCATCTACAGACCAACCAATTAGATGGATTGTGCGTACGCAGGCCGACGTACAGTAGAGAAGTACTGAGCTATAGGTTAAAAACTGATATACTACATGGGTAGTAATTAAGGAGTAGACCGATATGTTAGACCAAGCAAAAATGCTGATGCAGGTAAAGAAGCTTCAAAAAGAACTTTCTAAAACGTTAATAGAGGTAGAAGCTGGTGATGGTGCAGTTACTGTACAGATTAACGGCGAGCAAAAGCTAAAGAAGATCTCAATTAACCCAGAACAAGTTGACCTTGACGATATCAGTGAACTAGAAACCTGGCTTGAAGAAGCCGTAAAACAAGCAATTGTAGAATCCCAGCAACTCGCTGCCGAAAAAATGAAGCCAATGATGGGCCAACTCGGGAACCTCGGACTGTAAAACAGGTAACATGTAGCATGGATCATGTTGCATAGATGTAATAGGTAACACGTAACAAGTGAAGACAACACAAAGTGAAGAACTTGAAGAACGTTTTCTGCAATTTGGGGTAAACGTTATTAAACTTACCCAGAGTCTCAATAATGAGCTTCCATTCTCTGTAATTAATCAGGTTATACGCTCCTCAACAAGTATCGGCGCAAACTATTCTGAAGCGCAAAATGCCAGTTCAAGGGCAGACTTTAAAAACAAAATATTCATTTCAAAAAAAGAGGCGAGTGAAACAAGGTATTGGCTACGAATAGTAGCTGAACTAACCAACCAAGAGTCTGTAGACGGCCTTATAGACGAGTCACAACAAATACTTCTAATCTTACAGAAGATCATAAACACACTTCGGGAGAAACCTGCCACATGATATATGCTACATCTATGCTACTTGATACTTGTCACCTGTCACATGGAGCAAATCTATGAGCGTTCTGCCAAAAGCACTTGAAGATTTAATTGAGCAACTCGGAAAACTGTCCGGAGTAGGGCCACGCACTGCCGAACGCTATGCACTTGGTATACTCAAACGATCAAATAGAGATGCCCTGGAGCTCGCGAGTTCTCTCGAACATCTACATAGCAACATCAAGACGTGCCCCAAGACATTTGCACTTATAGACAGCTCCGAAGAAATCTCGAGCCTCTATGATGATCCGACGCGCTCAAAACACGTCGTGGCAGTCGTAGAAGATCCGCTCGACATTGTAGCTCTTGAGAAGACAAACCAATTTAAAGGCACCTATCACGTACTCGGTGGCGTAATTAGCCCAATAGATGGCGTCGGCCCGGAACAGCTACATTTGCACGAGCTTATTAAGCGCATAACTGAAGATGATGTAGAAGAACTCATCCTAGCAATCAATGCATCAGTAGAGGGCGAAAGCACCGCACTA
>JBGSPG010000094.1:0-2304 GCA_041738725.1 Saccharimonadales bacterium (SeqCode) | reverse complement strand
CTGGTCAATCTGGTGCTAAGCGCAACAAGCACGGCAAGCAGGGTGCAGATTTAACTGTTTCCGTCCCCGAAGGTACCAGTGTGTACTTAAACGAAGATTTATTGGTTGATCTAGTGACAGACGGCCAGACGATGGTTGTCGCCAAGGGTGGTGATGGCGGTTTCGGCAATGCTCACTTTACAAGCTCTACGCGTCAGACACCAAGAGTTGCAGAAAAAGGTGAGCCGGGTGAAGAACTGACTTTGCGGCTAGAACTCAAACTAATAGCAGATGTCGGCCTACTTGGCCTGCCAAATGCCGGTAAATCTACCTTTTTAAGCGTTGTTACGAATGCCCAGCCAGAAATTGCTGATTATCCGTTCACAACACTTACACCACACCTCGGTGTTGCCGATATAGACAACACCTCACTTTTAATTGCGGATATACCAGGAATTATTGAAGGCGCAGCAGATGGTAAGGGGCTTGGTACTGATTTTCTCCGCCATGTTGAACGTACTGGTGCTTTATTACACTTAATAGACGCCTATAGCAACGATGTTGCGGCAGACTATAAGACGATTCGAGCCGAGCTTGAATCATACGGCAGAGAACTTGCTCAGCGTCCAGAAGTAGTGGCTATCACCAAGACAGAAGGCCTCGACGGCGAGATGACAGCCGATATATTGAGTCAGCTGCAAAAAGTTGTACCAGCTGAAACACCACTTTTTGCGATTTCGTCGCAAGCTCACCTAGGGCTCAAAGAGCTACTTCGCGGACTCAGAGCCGTAGTTGACGCCAATAAGCACAGAGATGCCCTAGAAATGGCTGAAAAAGGCTTAGAGACCCCTGTTTACACGCTTGATACCCCAGAACTTGCTTGGAAAGTGGTTAAAACAGATGACGGCATATTCCATGTAACTGGCCATAAAATAGAGAAGTTTGCCCGCAGAACCGACTTTGAAGATTATCATGGCCGCCAACGACTCCGCGATATTATAAAGAAGATGGGTATAGCCCACGAACTCATCCGAAAAGGCGCCAAACCAAACAGCGTCATCAAATTCGGCCGCAGCCCCCACACTCTCCACCTCACCGAACAAGACGACTAAATAGTTGCTCACATAGCAACAATGTTCTATAGTGTGGTAATGAGCACACAGACTAAGGAGCGACAGGGTGGAGTTTACGAGCTGGGTCAAGTTATAGACCCAGATTTAGCGACTCAAATTGGCGCGAGGGCGATTAGCTTAAAAGATGAATATCTGAAGCGTAATTATGGTCTAGGTTTTGGCACAGGCATAGGCTTGAATATTTGTGAAGAGCGTGCGAAGGATGATAGCGAGCTTACTCCGTATACCAACGGCGTATTACTGGGTGAAGAAGACACACAGATTGTTGACGAAGCAAATGTACACTTTCGATCGTATGTTGATGCGACTAATTTAGATACTGGTAATATGGACTCAGGTTTCTTCATTGGGGCAGCCGCAGGTGGAAGATGGCATCTTGATGTTATGCGAGACTGGAGAATGCTCGTTAATTTATCTAGATTCCCAATTAGCATCAGAGTCGCAGAAGTTTGGGATCATAAAGACTGGGTCTCAAACGCCGGCTACCCGATCTGGGAGACTAAAACATCACCCCGGTCTTTCACTACTGTTAAATATGGACCGGGCGAAGCTGTGGTAGTTGATAATGCATGCAGCTTACGTTATCAGGTCCCACATGTTGGATCTACAGAAGAAGACAAGGTTTTCCTTAGAACAATAATTGACGAGGAGTATGACAATTGGTCATAATGTAATTATGGAACAAGAGATTGAAGCGAAGTTTTTGAATGTTGATCACGATGCAATTCGTGCGAAGTTAAAAGAGTTAGGGGCGGTTTGTAAGGTACCAATGCGATTAGTGCGTCGTACGGTGATGGATTTTCCGGATAGAAGACTCAATGCGCAGAGTTCTTGGGTAAGGATTCGTGAAGAGCTTGATGGCAGTATAGAAGTGATGCTGAAAAAAGTGAGCAGTAATGAACTGGGCCAGACGTTTGAACAGCCAGTCAATGTTACTGATTATGAGGCAGCAAAGAAGTTCGCGATTTCAATTGGGCTTGAAATTAAGGCTGAAGAAGAGTCTAAGCGTGAGTTATGGCATCTTGGCGATATTGAAGTCATGCTTGATGAATGGCCGTGGGTGAACTCGTATATTGAGGTAGAAGCCAAATCTGAAGCGGAAGTGAAAGATCTGGCTGAGAAGTTAGGTTTCACTTGGTCCGATGCAAAATTCGGCAGTGTCATACCGGTGTATACAGAAAAGTATGGTATT
>JBGSPG010000065.1:0-4183 GCA_041738725.1 Saccharimonadales bacterium (SeqCode) | reverse complement strand
ACATACTTCACGCAGTCGCTCGGCGGCACTGTTGTAGAAGTTCGGGCGTAACAACTTACAGTATAAATAGTACAGCGGTGATTATGCCAGTAATACTGATTGCAACCGCTGCAGCAATTGATATACCTACTAATTTTTTGTTGCCAGACGCTTCTGGTTGAACCGTGCCCGTTGCACTGGTATTTTTTTCAAGCTCGGCAGCTGTGGTATAGTTTACCTTTTTCAGTGCTTCAAGTATTTGGTCTGTTCGTTGTTGGGCTGCGTCAGACTGAGATGTTACATCAATGCCGTTGAAGCCCTCGGTTGCCGGGTCATCATGACGCATTTCTATAGCTCTTCCGCGCTGGGCTTCTGCACCAAGCGTTGCCTTAGTAATCGCACCTTTTACATCACCGCCCTTAAGTGCCTCTTTAATAACCTTCGTGAGGCCGTCTCGGTCTATTTTGTTGCTTGCATATAATGATCTGAGCGATGTACCATCGATCTTAATTTTGTCTCCAATTTGTAAGAGTTCTGATGTTGAGGCCTGCTGCAGGTTACGATTTGTTTCTTTGGTAACTGGTCGGTCAGGCATTCTTTTTGGTTGATTTTCTGCTATGTGGCTGGGTGCACTATGCACCGTTTCTAATGTAATGGGATTGCCTTCAAAATAGGGCATCTGGTTTGCGCTGTATGCCGGAGTTTCCACGGCGCTATGCAGTGCTGTGCTAACTTCTGCAACCGGGCTACTTACCACTTGTTCTATGGCCAACTTACGTACTCGACGTTCTTTTTCTGCGATTGTTCGTTTTATAGGGTTGATGACTCGCTCAGGGTTTTCGGTAGGGTGAGCTGGTGCCACCTCAGCAGGTGATTCATATCTTCTACCGAGCATCTGACTGAGAGCTTCTGAAACAGCAAAGCTGCCGGCTCGTTTTTTACGAACTTCCCGGGTTGATTCTGGATTCTGTTTTGGTGCGGATTCTGCTCGTGGCTGCACGTTCGGTGATTCGTTGGCGCGAGCTTTAGTAGCTTGACCACCTGACGTTGATGTCCTAGGAGGGGTCTGAGGGCTTGGGGCTGGTGGACGCCGATGCGGAGGGCTGTTTGTTGGGTTCACCCAGATAGGTGACTCTGTAGCGTCTTCTGTTACTTCTTCCGACACATCAGTAGGTTCAATCGCTTTGGCTAGGTCATCACTGAGTTCTTCTTCAGCTGTCTCAAGTATTTCGTCGAGGCGTTCCATAATCTGTTGGTAGGCTTCTTCTACGGCTTCATCAACTTCAAGTTCAGGGTTATCGAGCTTTTCGTCGAGCGCGGCAATAAGTTCGAGGTCGGCACTTACTTCAATTGCTTCTGCGGAGCCAGGTTCTTTAGTGGCTAGCTCTTCGCGTAGCTGTTCTGCTCGATTAGCAACATACTGTTTAGCAAGCACATGTTTTTGTTCCTCAGGGCTTAGTTTTTCTAAGTCTTTTTCTGATGCCGCCGAGTCTTTAGTGATCTTCTTTGTTTCATCATCAGACGGAGCTTTGGTATCTTCTTTTTCAAAAAACCACTTCTTTTTTGGTTTTTCTACTGCTTCTTCATCTTTTTCTTCGGGTTTTTCAAAAAAATCCCATTTTTTCTCTGGGCTACGGTCTTCAGGAATAAAAGGATCACGTTCCATGCTTATCTACAAGTATATACCAGAGGCAAGCTATTGACAAATATGCTAAATTTTGCTATCATATAATTATGAAACATAAAACAAAAAGTAGTCGCAAGGAATACAAAGGCGCAGCGCCGGGACTTCACAACCCTGCAGAACATCAAGCGTCTTTACGAGACAGAAAGGGTGCACTCGCACTTCTCGGTCTTTTGACAGTCGGTTTATTACTTCATGGACTCGACCCTGACTCTGCTGAGAATCAACCTAAACGCGCAAAGGTTGTATCAGAGCAGGGCCCTAATGGCTCTGCAATACAACGATTCGTTGAGGATGGCGCAGACGTGCATACTGACGAGGCTATAGTTTTACGCCCTGGAGTAAGGCTTAGAGATACCCCAATTGTCACACCTGTTACAAATGGAAAAGATCTTAATGGTGATAAAGTACCCACGGTTATGGACTCAACTATTGTTCTCAAGCCGACATATTTCACAGGACCATATGGAGACACTTTCATTTTGGTGCCTAAAACAGATGAAAATGATGAGCCCTACTATGTGTCGACAGACGTCATAGGTACTCCAAACGAATATAATAACAACTTGCCATATGCTGAGAAATTGATGATTAATCCTGACGCATACGTTGAAACGACTCCATCTACAAGCAGTATCGTAAATGGTGGTGAGCCCGCACTGGCAGCTAAGCTAACAACATTACACTACGAATAATAATAGGTTGTAATTCAGCCTACTATCTGTTAGAATGGTGCGTAACGCCATTGATGGAGTGCGAATCTAGCTCCCATCGTTAATGTAACTTACTGGATCCGCCTAGGCGGATGATGGAATAAGAAATAAGGAATTGAATGATTACAACTGAAAAGAAGACAGCAGCAATTAAGAAGACACAACGTGCCAAAGATGACGTTGGTTCACCAGAGGTACAGGCTTCTATCCTGACTGAGCGAATTAAAGAACTTACTGAGCACCTTAAGGTGCACAAAAAAGACAATCACTCACGACGTGGTCTCCTCCAGATGGTGGGCAAGCGTAAAAAGTTGCTTTCATATCTGAAAGATCAGAACTACTCTAGCTACAAAGCTACGATCGAAAAACTCGGTCTAAGAAAGTAGTTGAACGTTGGTTGGCCCCGCAAAGCTAACGCTGCGGGGTAAACGAGCGCTCATAAAAAAACAACCGCATGAGATGAGCAGACTCGGATATTTTGTGCGCGTACATTATAACTAACAATACTTGGGTGCAGAACCGCAGCTTTCCTTACTTATAAAAGGAGCGTTGTATTCTGCCTCTGAGTGCAATTTTGAAAGGACATACTATGTCAGACATTATTAACCCGTTCGGTAAAGATATTATCAGTGTAGAAACTGAGCTTTGTGGACGAACACTTAAATTTGAAGTTAACCGACTCGGTTTTAGAACTTCAGCGTCAGTACTTGTAAGTTACGGCGATACGGTTGTACTTGGCACGGCCATGGTTGGTAAAAAGCCAATCAGCGGAATGGATTACTTTCCACTTTCAGTCGATTATGAAGAAAAGTTTTATGCAGCTGGTAAAATCAGCGGCAGTCGGTTCATAAAAAGAGAAGGCCGACCTTCTGACGATGCAGTTTTGATTGGCCGATTGATTGATCGTCCAATTCGACCACTGTTCCCGAAGGGTTATAGGCAAGAGGTACAGGCAGTCGCCACTGTACTTTCTATGGATCCAAGCTTCCGACCTGACATGGTTGCAATGATTGCACTTTCTACAGCGCTTTCACTTACTGGTGCGCCGTTTGAAGGCCCTGTTGCAGGGCTCCGCGTTGCACGTGTTAACGATGAATTTAAAGCGTTTGCTACTCCTGAAGAGATTGCAAACAGTGATTTAGACCTTGTTGTAGCAGCCACAGAAAAAGCCATTATTATGGTTGAAGCTGGTGCAAGCGAAGTCAGCGAAGAACTCGTTGGTGATGGTCTTGCCTGGGCATTCGATACCATGCAACCTGCCGTTGCTCTTCAAAAAGAGTTGGTAGAAAAAATGCAGCCAGCCAAGCTTGAATACACATTAGTACTTCCAGACGCAGCGATTCAAGAAGAGGTAAACACTTGGGTAGAAGGTAAGTTCGGTGAATCTGTACGTGTACCGTACCCAGAACGTAACGAGCTTGTCAGTGTACTCCGAGATGCCTTCCATACAGATTTTAAAGAGAAGCAGGGTGAAGATACCTATAAAGATCTTCACGGCGATTATGACGAAGCGTTCACAAAAGCACTTCACGAAGATGTTCGAAAGGGGATTGTAGACCATAATCTACGCCCAGATGGCCGTACACTCGACGAGGTCCGAACACTCAGTTCAGATGTTGGCGTGTTACCACGTACGCACGGTTCAAGCATTTTTACTCGCGGTATGACTCAGGCGCTTAACATTGTTACCTTGGCACCACTTTCTTACGCACAGGTTGTTGATACGATGGAACAAAACGACGGCGAGCGCCGGTATATGCACCATTACAACGCACCGGGTTGGACAGTTGGCGAAGTTCGTAGAATT
>JBGSPG010000055.1:0-3903 GCA_041738725.1 Saccharimonadales bacterium (SeqCode) | reverse complement strand
AATTAAAAATAAGCTCAAAGCCATGAGTGTACTCCGTTCTCGCCTACTTCAAAAACAAATCGATGATGAAAATGCCAAGCTTTCAGCTCAGCGTAAAAGCCTCATCGGCTCAGGTGACAGATCAGAAAAAATTAGAACCTACAACTTCCCACAAGACCGCATTACTGATCACCGTATCGGTTACTCACGCTCCGGAATCCCCCAAGCCATGAATGGCGATATCGACGACTTAATTACTAACCTTCAATCATATGAGAGCCAACTGTCTCGAGAGACTTAAGCTGAAAGTGTGGTACGCCTAATTTCTTGGTGCATTGGCTAAATCAATCAATTTCTTTGCGGATTTTATGTTGCTTTGCCTACGTAAAGCTGCCTCACGTTCTGCTTGTTTGTCGGCCAGACTGCGGATTAATTCGCTAGCCCTCTCTTGGTTTTTTGGTGCAAAAGTGTGCTCATAAGTTTGTGACGTAAAGCCGCCCTTACCTTCGCCAACATGACCCGGCTCGGTAGAGCGACCATTTTGGCTGAAACGATTTGCGTGACGCTCTACTTTAGCATCTTGCATTGGAAGGTTATTCATACCAGTTCTATAGACCTGTTGAGATCTTTGGACGTATACAGGCTTCTCATTATCTTGAATAGTGTTCACCCTTGCTACTGTACTTCCGGGTTGGGAAACGCCGTGCGCGTATCTACCGCCAGCCTTGCCAATGCCATCATTAGCTATTACATCTCGAGCTTCGTTCTCGTTGTGTGCATCTTCAAGAAATCGATCTACACGTTGCATATTTTGCTTGTCTTCACGGGTATTTTGGTGCTGTCATAATCGTTTACCTCATTGCGAGCATCTTCATACATCTGATCGTGTAGTTGACCAGTCTCATAAGCTTCAGTGAAGTTCTCGGCGGTTAAACCGTCTCCGTCTATCGGTGCTTCATTTTGAACTGTAAGTGTTTCTGACATTTATTTTCCTTTTTTGCTTTTTTGTTTTAGCTTTTACCTAATCACAATACATCAAAAGCCTATCTTTGTCAATAGGTAAAGTATGTTTTGTGGTAGTTATTGTGCACTACTGTTATACTATATGTATGATTCCTGTAATAACTAGCACATCTAACCCGAAGATTAAGTGGGTAAAAAGTTTACATAAAAATAGTACTCGGCGTGACGAGGGCGTATTTTTAGTTGAAGGAGTTAAAGAAATCGGCTTTGCAGTTGATGGTGGCTACTTACTTCATTCTCTGTTTGTCTGCCCAGAAATTTATACTGAAGATATTCCTGCTTACGAGGGCGTAGAGGTTTATAGCGTGACAAAAAGCTGTTATGAAAAGATCGCCTACCGCGAATCAAGTAACGGATTAATCGCTATATTTCAGGCTAAACAAAAAACACTGGACGATCTCACATTTGATGATAATCCGTTCTTTTTAGTAGTGGAGTCTGTTGAAAAACCAGGCAACCTCGGTGCAATTATACGAACTGCCGATGGTGCCGGTGCCGATGCGGTGATAGTGTGTGATCAAAAGTCAGACATATTTAACCCGAATGTGATTAGATCGAGTGTTGGTACGTTATTTGCCTCACAAGTTGTAACCACGAACGCAGAAGAACTATATGACTTCTTTCAAAAACACGAAGTATCAATGTACGGGGCCCTACTTGCAGATGAGGCAACCGAATATAGCAAGGTAGACTTCACTACTCCAAGTGCCCTCATTCTTGGCACAGAACATGAAGGCTTGAGTGAGTTCTGGCAGACACACGCACAACCAATTACCATACCAATGCGCGGTGAAAATGACTCTCTAAATGTAAGTAACGCCGCGGCAATACTTGCCTACGAGGTGCTACGACAGCGTGAATTATAATCAGTGGCTCACCTCTACTACTGCCCTGCTAAAGAAAGCAGGAATCGAATCAGCCAGGCTTGATTGTATATTACTGCTATCTGATCAAATAGATAAACCAAGGGAATGGATTTTAGCCCACGGAGAAAATGAAATAGCAGAGTCCGATCAACTCATACTGAGTACTAAAGTTACCCAAAGAGAAGATAGAATCCCCCTTGCATACATAAGAAACACTCAGGAATTCTATGGACGGAGTTTCTATGTGGATACCAATGTACTAATCCCCCGCCCTGAATCTGAAGATATTATTTCTTTCCTTAAATCTGCGACAAAAGGCCCCAGCAGTACCACTGTTGTAGATATCGGTACTGGCTCAGGAGTATTAGCCATAACCGCAAAACTAGAGATACCCAGCTTAACCGTTATTGCCACCGATATATCAGAAAGCGCACTGCAAGTTGCAAAAAGAAATGCTCAGACGTATGGCGCAGACATAGAATTTATAAACTCAAACTTGCTCGAGAACATTCCAGCGTCCAAATTCCAAATTCCAACTTCCATTCTTATAGCGAATCTTCCCTACGTGCCCTCTCACCTTTTGACGAGCCCAGAAATCACACATGAACCAGAAGGTGCCCTCTTCTCTGGTGATGACGGAATGAGCCATTACCAGCGCTTCTGGGAGCAGCTATCCGCGATAGGGCCTAAATACCAGTCAGTTATTACTGAGAGCCTTGAAGGACAACACGCAGCCATGCAATGCTGTGCACTTCAAGCAGGATATACGCTCATAAATACCTCCACTTTGGTGCAACAGTTTACGCTCGACTAATTCAATTCGCTTCAGCGAGCGTCGCATTTAGTGTAACCTCTTTACCATCCCGTACAACTGTAAGTGTAACCGTGTCACCTGGTGCATATCTAGAAATGACGCTATCAAGCGGCCGGCGCTGATCAAGAGCAACGCCATTTATTTTCGTAATTATGTCACCTGGGCGTACGCCTGCTTTATCTGCCGGGCCTGCGACAACGACTGAACCAGAGTCGGTACTAATATATGCACCCTTACTCACATTCAGACCTTTTTCGCCCACAAGTTCAGGAGTGATCATCATAAATTTTACTCCCAGTAATGGCCGGGTAAGCTTACCTGTCTTCTGAACACTCGTCACCGCACCCTTTGCTTCGTTGATGGGAATTGAAAAACCTATATTCTGAGCGTCAGCCGCAATTGCCGTGTTTATGCCAATGACTTCGCCATCATAATTAAGCAGTGGCCCTCCAGAATTACCTGAGTTTATAGCCGCATCCGTTTGGAATAGATTTGTCAGTTGTTCGCTTCCACTTCCATCTTCACTCCCCGCTTCAACCGGGCGCCCAACGCCAGAGATTATGCCTGAGGTTACCGTATTCTGGAACTGTCCGAGCGCATTGCCAATTGCTATTACCTTCTGTCCCGTTCGGACTACATCTGAATCACCGAGCACTGCTGGCTTAAAGTTCTTTGGATCCTTAACTTGCAAAACTGCGATATCATTAAGCGGATCGCGCCCAACAATTGTGACATCGCTATACACAGTTCCGTCCGACATTACTATTTTGACGGAACTCGTACCCTCGGGTACAACGTGCTTATTCGTCAGAATGAGCCCTGATGCATCTACAATTAGACCAGTGCCTGCGGCCTGCCCCGTTATAGCTTTATCACCGTAGTATGAGTTCACCACACGCTGCTGTTCAGTAACTATAGATACCACACTCGGGCTGACCTGCTGTGCGATATCGGCAATAACCTCGCCCTCAGATGCAATCACCTGTCGCTGCTGCTCTATGGTAGCTTGTGGTTTAATTTTAAGCGCAATTATAAAGCCAAGGCTCATCAATGCACCTGCAGTACAAAAAATACAGAAAGTTATAATTAGGAATGCAATATTCCGTCTAGATGTCTGCGGCTTCTTCGGTTTAGCTCCGTGAGTGCCTGCCGTGTTTGGCTCTGAACTAGACTGCATATTTTTCGATTTCATCAACACCCCCCATTTTTATTTATTAAAGT
>JBGSPG010000020.1:0-4158 GCA_041738725.1 Saccharimonadales bacterium (SeqCode) | reverse complement strand
TGCAAGCAAAACGTTCGATATTCCGATTCTTGATAGGCAAGAGGCGCGATTTGGGTTCTTACTGTCACTTGCACTCGATACTACAACAGTCACCGGACTACAAAGACCTGAGTTATTGTTAGTTGATGATGACTAGAACGTAAACTCAAACCTCTCGTAAATATCGTATGTGGGCTCCTCATATGGATGAACTGACTTAATTGCCCTAATCACGTCTGGAACAAGCCGTAAATCACATGTCATTTCTACTCGGTCTTCCTCAACCTTCTCAAATGTACCCACCTCTCCAATAACTGGCTGTGCCCCTTGCTGAGGCAGAAACCTTCCGGTACCACGAGAACTAAAACTACAGTGTGAGTAGTTACCAATTATTCCGGCACCAGCATCACCCATTGCCTGAACGACAGAGTCTGTAGCTTCAACTGGAACATGTACGACTATTTTTACTGTTTGCGACATGAAATACTCCTTCAACTAATGAACTAAGTGGCGGAGAGAGCGGGATTCGAACCCGCGATACGGTTGCCCGCATACACGCTTTCCAAGCGTGCTCCTTCAGCCACTCGGACACCTCTCCGTACCTCGACTAGTGTACAACATGGAATAGTTTCTTAACAGATGAAAGAATGATGATGGTTGTGGTTGGATTCAGTTCATGGCTGGTCTACAATGGGAGGCAGTGAATGTAATAGAACTGACAGAAATTACCAAAAGTTTTGGGCTTGGCAACGGTGCAACAATGGCACTTGAGCAAGTCTCACTTTCAGTCCCGAAAGGTGAATTTTTAGTAATTATGGGCCCGAGTGGTTCGGGTAAAAGTACGCTACTGAACATAATTGGGCTACTCGATACTTCTGACGACGGAATCTATAAGCTTGATGGTAAAGATGTTTCATACCTCAGCGCCAGGAAGAGTGCAAAAATCCGACGTAACAACATCGGCTTCATCTTCCAAAACTTTAACCTGATTGGCCGTTTAAATGTGCTTGAGAACGTCAGCCTACCCCTTATGTACAAGGGCATTTCAACCCTGAAGCGCTACGAACGAGCCAGTGAAATACTAAAGTACCTTGGAATCCAAGAAAAAGAATACTACCTCCCGAATCAGCTTTCTGGCGGGCAGTTGCAACGGGCTGCAATCGCCAGAGCTATGGTAAATAGGCCAAGCATTGTGCTTGCCGATGAGCCAACTGGTAACCTCGATACTAAAGCAAGCAAACTTATTATGGCGGCACTGAGAGAAATTCATGAAGCTGGTAATACCATTATTATGGTCACGCACAACCCCGACCTTGCAGCCTACGCAGATAGAATTATCAAAATGGTAGATGGTCGTATAGAAGAAGACCTCACGGGTGGAAACCTTACAAAAGACATTGCTGAGCAGCGCAAAGAAGCGACTGAAATTGCAAAAACCGCCAAAGAGCCAGCAATTAGTGCCAAGAAGAAGCCACGCAAAAAAACAGCCAAGAAGTCTAAAAAAGGTACAAAAAAATGATAGTCCAGCATATTAAAATGGCGACGAATAGCCTAAAAAGTAATAAAGTACGTACCTTTTTGACACTGCTTGGCATAATTATTGGCGTAACATCGGTAACTACAATAATCTCGCTTGGTGAAGGTGTGAAGCGACAGGTAAATCAACAGATTAATGATCTGGGGAGTGATTTAATTACCATTGTACCGGGACGCAACGCCTCTGTTAGCGGGTTTGATTCTATTGGCGGGGCGCTTGGCTCATCTGCCACAACCTCACGGCTCAGCCAGGCTGACCTACAGAGCGTTGAAACCGTTGCAAACGTGAGACAGGCAGGTGGCATTATGCGACTCGATGGTTCAATCAAGCGTGGTGAAGAAAAGTTTAACACCCAGGTACTTGCCGTGGAAGAGAATTACCTTGATTTAACTAAGCAGA
This sequence comes from Saccharimonadales bacterium (SeqCode), assembly GCA_041738725.1. Classification (GTDB taxonomy): domain Bacteria; phylum Patescibacteriota; class Saccharimonadia; order Saccharimonadales; family UBA7683; genus JAGOUG01. The sequence continues at coordinate 2,243 of JBGSPG010000020.1, read as the reverse complement.
AGCTAACCCAGGGACAGTTTTTTGGTGGCGACCTGAAGAACAACAAAACTACGGTACTTGCTAACAATGTTGCAAAGAAGCTATTCGGCAACCAAGACCCTATTGGCAGTACGGTGACAATTCGTGGCACCAGCTTTGTAGTAGTTGGTGTGCTCGATAGTTACGAAGGTTTTAATTTTGGGCAACCAATAAATGACCTCGTCCTCATTCCCCTGCCGACTGGAAAAAATCTGAACCAAGATGTTGTGCAGCTTCAACAGATTACTGTTGAGCTTGAGGACCCAACAGACAGCAAGGCTACATCAGAACAGATCAAAGTAGTACTCCTTAAAAACCACAACGGAGAAGAAGACTTTACAATCACAACTCAGGATCAGCTCGTAAATACGACTGACTCTGTCTTCAAGATTTTGACGAGCTTCACCGCGGCAGTCGCCTCGATATCGCTCTTAGTCGGCGGAATCGGTGTCATGAATATTATGCTCGTAACAGTAACTGAGCGCACAAAAGAAATCGGCATTAGAAAAGCAGTTGGCGCGACTAAGACTCAAATTCTTATGCAATTTTTAACTGAAGCACTTGTTATTACGCTCGCCGGTGGATTCATTGGTATTGTGCTCAGCGTACTTATCGGCTATATCATCGGCGCACAAACTGCCGTACAACCGGCACTTGACCCCTGGATAATACTACTCGCAGCCGGTGTATCACTTGCAGTTGGTGTAATATTTGGTACCTGGCCCGCAATTAGAGCAGCCACCAAAAACCCGACTGATGCGCTCAGACACGACTAGTTAGCTATGCAAGTTCTTTCTTTAATTTTTCAATTAGATCAACTGGTGTCGGGTTTATACCGTTAAGGAGTGCCAAATACACACTTGTCATGTCTCCGAGCGCAACAACCCAAAGTAACTGCTCAAGCACCGTTTCGCCCTCAGCATGAATCTGTAGTGCTTTTGGACGTTTGCCAGAGAGCAACTTGTCTGAAATCACGAACCGTTTTTGTATCTGAGGGTGGTCGAAGCTTGAAATGAGGTCAATCACCGCAAATGGTTTTTCTATCGGGTGAGAGGTCCACCCCAAAAATTCATTATGATTAAACTCAGAATATTGGCCGCACCAAGCAGTATTTTTCGCATTTTCATTACAATTTATCTTCCACTTATACGCCGCTGGGTATAGTAGCCCACCGTATATAATCGGGGTTTTACCCGCCATAGATTCTGCAATCTGCTTGGCTTGATTCTCAGTAGTCGGTACACTTGGGCCCCATACACGCGGAACATCAATCATCTTCCGTGCCACTGATTCAATCGTTTCAATTGCACCGTCAACTAGTTTATAGGCTGTGAACAATGTCAGGAGTGCCTTGAAGTTATAAAAAGGTGCCATTCGTGGCTGCAACCCAGACGGAAGTTGTATGAACGGGTATTTGTTCGTCTTTGCCTCTTCTGCCAGCGCACCGCCCGCACAGATAATTGCGATCTGAGCACCCCGCTCTTTGGCATCCGAAAGCGCTGAAAGTGTTTCCTCAGTATTACCTGAGTAGCTAGAGAGTACCACTAGGGTGTCTGGGCCAACCCATTTAGGAAGCGTGTAATCACGTACAACTTCAAACGGTACCTTAATCCCCGGCCAGACCGTTACAAATGCAGCTGCCAGCGCAGAGCCACCCATTCCAGCCACAACTACACCAGTAATTTTATGAGAGTCTGTAACTGTACATTCAAATGTATGTAGTAGCTGTTCAAACTGGCCACCAATCACCCCCAGCGCATCGTCAGTATCGAACCGTGAAATATAAGATTTATCGTCTAACATGGACTCCCCTTGCATAATGGTTATGGTATCAGTTACTATTGTACCTGAACAAGAATAAATAAGTACAAGATCATAGGTGGGAAGATGAACTTAAATCCGTTAAAAAAAGATGACAACACTGACGCATTAGTAAAAGCACTGGAAGATGCAAATACTATGGGTGGTACTTCAGTACCAACACCAGCTACCCCTGTAACTGATGGAGCTGCCATAGCTGCAGATCCGCAAGTTGTATCTGCAGGTGCAATCACACAAGATACCGCAAGCGTAGTTGGAATGGCTGACATGAATATTGATGGTAGTGAAGACAGCACTACCCCAACCCTCACTGATACACCCTCTGCAGATCCAGCAACCGATACGGCGTCTGGAATCGCCTTTTCTGGCAATGATCTACCAGCTGGCCTCAGTTCTGACGCAGA
>JBGSPG010000062.1:0-5008 GCA_041738725.1 Saccharimonadales bacterium (SeqCode) | reverse complement strand
ATCATAGAAAGGTTCTCGGTTAAATCCCGAGCAGCCTGGAAGACACCAATAAAAATTGGGAGCTGCACAAGCGTGAGGCCGATAGTTCCAAATGGGCTAATCCCCTTCTCTTTATAGAGTTCCATCATAAGTGCTGCTTCTTTTTGCTTATCGCCAGCGGCAGCCTTCTTCACTTTTACAAGCTCTGGCTGTAGCTCGCGCATTACCTTGCTTTGGTGAAGCTGCTTCTTGAGTAGTGGCCATAGTAGTAGACGGATAAGAACAGTGAAAAGCACGAGGCTTACACCAAGATCGTGGCCAGGCAAAATACCATAAATTGCAACGAGAATATTATAAATTGGTTGTACTATAAGTGTCTGAAACATATAACCCATCATATCATAGTCTCATGGGGTGTCGCATGTTAAACCCGGCTAAAGTGATCTGTTAATGCTTATACAGGTCTGCCTGGGTAAGCAGCTCAACAACAATTCGGTTGAGTTCTTCTGATGAGATTTCTGCCATTGAACTGTCGAACACGGTAATAATAAGGTCGTGTCCGGGCTTTAGCATTGGCCAGTGTTGACGCATAGCCTCGTACAAACGTCTGCGAATACGATTACGTACCGGTGCCTTTTTAGAGACTTTTTTTGCAACGACTATAGCAAGCCTGCTTGAATCACGGCGAGGGTTACTAATAAATTTCAGGTTACAAAAGCGAGATCGGACGACTCTCCCTTTGCTATAAAGAAACTTGAGGCTGCCGTATCCGTGAAACCGATACCCTTTTGCAAGCATGTATTACCCTTGTGTCAGAAACTATTAATAGCTTAGTCGAGCGCGACCTTTAAGTCGGCGATTTTTGAGCGTGTGCCGTCCGTTGGCGCTGCTCATTCGAATACGGAAACCATGGTTCCGTTTTCCGTGTCGTTTTTTAGGCTGAAATGTCCGCTTGGGCATGAAACTAAACTCCTCTTGGTGGTAGCTGTTGGTATGTTACTACGTTACTAGATATTTGATGCTATTCATTATATCATATTTCTTTTGTCCACACAGCATCTTCTTTTATCCACCCATACTCATCTGTTAATAATTGACTGTGGATAAGTTGAGGCGAGCTTTTGTTTGCTGTTCACAACTTTTTGTAGTTGTGGAAAAGTATAAAAAACATGTATAGTATGAGTACATAAATTGTGGAAGCGTGAGGGAAATGTACGAGGGTATTTGGAAGGCAGTTTTAGCTGAGATTGAAGTCTCGGTTTCGCGGGCAAGCTTTATTACGTGGTTTAGAAATACCTCACTTAATAAAGAGTCTGACGACGTTTTTGTGGTTACTGTCCCAAATATATTTGCTAAACAGCAACTTGAGGTTAAGTACGCTGATACTATAACTTCGCTTTTAGAAAAGAATGGTGTCACTCCCCGCCTGGTAACCTACACTATAACTAGCAGCTCTTCTGCCCAAAAAGTAGATGCTCCTCGTGACACAGTAATGTCCGCTCCAACCCAGCGTACAAACAAACCCTCTGTACCTATTATTAACGAGAAGTATAACTTTGAAAACTTTATCGTTGGCTCAGGTAACGAGTTTGCCTATGCTGCGTGCCAGGCAATTTCGCAGAACCCAGGTACTAAATATAATCCCCTCTTTATATATGGTGGAGTTGGACTTGGTAAAACTCACCTTATTCAGGCAGTTGGTAATGGTATTCGGGTTAATCACCCGGAATCTAAAATCGTCTACGTTTCTACAGAGACATTTGTAAATGAGTTCCTTGATAGTATCCGTTTTAAAAAACAAGGCTTTGCAGACAGATACCGAAGTGCTGATGTGCTGATAATTGATGATATTCAGTTTATTGCCGGCAAAGAAAAGACTCAGGAAGAGTTCTTCCATACCTTTAATGCACTCCACCAGGCAAATAAACAGATTATTTTAACGAGTGATAAGCCACCGAAGGCGATTCCAACCCTGGAAGAACGGCTCAGGAGCCGTTTTGAATGGGGTATGGCAATAGATATTCAACCACCAGATCTAGAAACACGGCAGGCAATTTTACAGGCCAAGGCTGCAAGTGTTGGGGTTGCCCTTGCTGATGATGTAGTAGAGTTTTTGGCAAAAAACATTCAAACTAACATCCGTGAGCTCGAAGGATCATTAAATCAACTACTGGCATTTTGTGAACTCAGAAATATAGAGCCCGATATCGCCACCGCCCAGGCACTTTTAAAAGGTAAGCAAAATCGCCCACGTCACATCACGCCAAAAAGTATTATAGAAAAGACTGCCAGTCACTTTGATATTAACTTCACCGATATTACGAGTGCAAAAAGAGATAAAGATATTGTGACACCTCGTCAGGTTGCAATGTACCTGCTGCGTAGTGAGCTTCATATGAGCTTCCCGAAAATTGCTGTTGAGCTCGGTAGAAAAGACCATACCACTGCAATTCATTCAGTAGATAAAATAGAGACGTTAGTTGGGCAAGATTTTGTAATGAGACAGCACGTCCAAGAAATTAGGGAGAAGTTACATGGGTAAAAAATGTGTACAAGCTGTGGGTACAGCTCGAACAACTTTGGGGATAAACCAGACTTATACTCAATATAAGACAACATACTACACCACTGTGGGTAAATACAGTGTTCAATCCCCAACTCTTAGACAGACAATCCACATTCTTAGACAGGTTGCTGACCACATAAAAAACGGGTGGTTATACCCAGTATCCACACAGCCTATTACTACTACTAAGTGTTTAAAAAATAAGAAGACAGAAATAATAGCAGCGTATAATTAAGGAGAACTCATGCGTATACAAATAACACAATCAAATCTACATAAAGCACTCACCCTTCTTTCCAGGGTTGCCTCAACGAAGAGTCCATTACCGATTCTTTCTAATATACTTCTTACCGCACATAAGGGTTCTTTGGAACTCGCAGCAACAAACTTAGAGGTGGCTATTACTCATACAGCTCGGGGTAAAGTAGATCAAGAAGGTTCAGTAACGGTTCCAGCTCGACTCTTTACAGACTTCATCTCGCAGTTACCAAAAAATGAGACGATTGAACTAGTATTTGAAAAGAATAAGTTGTTTATAACCGCAGGATCATATAGTTCACATATTCAAGGTATCGCAGCTGATGACTTCCCTGCTCTCCCTACTATTAGTTCTAAAGAGACACTTACTGTTTCTACAAAATCACTTCAACAAGCACTCACCCGCACGATGCTCGCCGCCTCTCATGATGATACACGTCCAGTTCTCGGCGGAGTATTGTTCCATACTTTAAACAAAGAGGTTTATATTGCTGCAACAGATGGCTACCGATTAGCTGAATCTCAAATTGGCTGCCAGGCAGAGATCCAAAAATCAATTGTCCCCACCTCTACGTTGCAGGATGTGCAAAAGATTTTGCAAGACACATCTGAAGAATCTGTTACTTTACAGTTTGAAGATGGTCAATTCGGCCTACTGTGCGAAGATACAATACTCGTCAGTCGACTTATAGAGGGTCAATACCCGGAGTACTCTCAGCTCATACCAGAAACGAGCGAAATATCTGCCACGATCGCCCGTGAAGAGCTTTCAACCGCAGCAAAGCTCGCAGGTCTATTTGCCCGTGAAAGCGGCGGCAGTATAACTCTAAAGGCGTCAGAGACCGATGGAAACTTGGTAGTTAGTTCTGTTGCGAGCCAAGTTGGAGATAATACCTCAAGTATTACAGGAAAGATTTCTGGATCTGGCGAAGTAGTAGTGAATGTTCGCTACCTAACAGATGCACTTAACTGTTTTGAGGGCGATACAGTAACCTTCCGCTTCAGCGGTGCAATTAGCCCCTGTGTACTAACCTCAGAAACACAGCCCGGCTATCAGCATATTGTGATGCCGCTTAAAAGTTAGGGTACTTTACTGTTCTTCAGGTGGTACACCATCACCAGTGTACTCACCCTCGTCACTTATATCAGGAGAGTTGTACTCGTTTGGAGTTATCCATACTTTATTAATCTGATTAGGGTCACAGCTACACGCAGACTGTAAGGCTTTTAGTGCAATAGGTATATTATTGGTCTCTGTGATGATTGTTGCCTCAACTGAACCCTGGTAGGCTTCGATATCAACTCCCGGAATAGGAGAAGGTTTGAAGTTAGGGTATTTATAAATAGGAACTTTATTAACTTCAGATGAACTGAGCGAGGCTAGTAACAACTGATTAGAGGATGTGACTATACCTAGTAAAAGTGGAGATTGGTTGATGACAAATATTTGATCAACCGAGTCTTGCATACGGGGGTTGCCAAGAGATACCTTGTACTTCACTGTTTTTCTACTCGTAATATCGTACATAGTAATAAATTCAGGTCGACTTGCAGTATTAAGACTAAAAACTTTACCACCGCTCACATACACATACCTATATTCGCTTTTAAAACTATTTGTTTTTCCAGTATTGACTATGACCTTATAACGCTTACGATCTATTGAATTATCTACACTTACTACTGCGCCCGTCTTGTCATCAATAAAAGCACTACCGGTACTTTTAATTTCCTTACCCTTATTGGTAGACAAATTATGTACCGTAATCTTACCTGTGCTGTTTCTAAGAAGTATAGAGTCTTGGTTAATATCAAGAATACTTGTAGCGTCAATATCCTTAAGGATCATCGTTGCCGAACCGGTCTGAAGAGGATATTTGAATAAAGAGTTCTTATTTGTACCCACATAGACGAGCCCATAGACTACACTATTGTGAATAGTAGCATCTACGATCTGTTCCTTGTATGGGTTAATTAAGGACTGTGAGTTATTTTTATCTCTTGATACCCAGTAGATACCCGGTTTCTTATTCTTTAGTTGAAAAAACTCTGACTGACCTGTGTATTCAACTGAAACCAGAAGATTACCACCCTCTTCGTCGTACACGGCTTTCCGAGGGTTTTCATAGGCGCGTTCGGTAAATAGTGTTTTTGATTGAGGTATAATTTCTTTATTGAAGTCGAGTGATGCAGTAGTGCCGCCAG
>JBGSPG010000110.1:0-7244 GCA_041738725.1 Saccharimonadales bacterium (SeqCode) | reverse complement strand
TATTTTGTATCTGCGTTATCTCCGATTACGTAGATGTTTTGCCACTGCTTCAACCTCAGGAATTCATCAACAACGACTTTACCGTTTCTGTTAAGCGTAAATACATCAGGATTTTTGGCGTAGAATTCAGAGGGTTTACTGCCAGCCGTCCAGACTATTAAATCAGCACCAAGATTGCCTGCACTCATGCAAATGTTACCACTGTCACATGATTCAACTTTTATATTTAAATGGAGCTCAACACCAAGCTTTTTAAGTTTTCGCTCTGTTTTTACCGAAGCCGAGGGTTGTAATAGTGGTAGTACTCGGTTGCCACCATCTACTAAAATTACCTTCACCTGAGGTACTTTGAGTCTATGCTTTTTTGCTATGAACGCTGCAAAATGGGGTATTTCTGCTGCTAATTCAACACCTGATGCTCCTGCTCCTATTACAGCTACACGAACGGGCTTGGTGTGCTGTGTACTAAATAACTCAACAAGCTTGGTACGAAGTTTAATGGTTGAATTAATGTTGTGCATTGCTTCAGAGTGTTCTTGTACCCCAGGGATACCAAAATAGTTTACGGTATTTCCTAGTGCCAGTACGAGCTTATCGTAGGCGTAGGTATTGCCTGTTGCACTTGCCAGACAGTGCTTTTTTGCATTTACAAACCCAATACTATCCAGCACTACTTCTACATTTTTTGCGTGCGCGAAGATATCTTTTAGCGGTATTACAACTTCCATTGGTGAGTGTCCAACTGCAGATCGGTAGAGTGCACCATGGTATTCGAAGTGACTATTGTCTGAGATCAGCTGCACGGTGAAGCCTGGCTTATTAGCAAGCTCAAGTGCCGTCTTGACGCCGCCGAAGCCACCACCAACCACCACCACCCGAGTAATCTTCTCTTCCATTACCTACAAGCATAACAAATATAACTAGCTACACCTAGAGTCCACTTCTGTTTTGGCTAGCCGGATAAGGTATACTGGTACGCATGGGACAAATTGGATATAGGGGAATATATAATACAAAAACGAAGAATCCGTTTCGGGTTTCGCGCAGCAAGATAGAGTTATTCAACGAGTGTGAACGATGTTTTTGGCTCGAGGCAATTAAGGGTATTAAAAGACCAGATGGTCCGCCGTTCCTTATTAACTCAGCTGTCGACCATCTGTTTAAAAAAGAATTTGATGTCTACCGAGCAAAGGGTGAACAGCATCCGCTTCAAATAGAATTTAAGGTAGATGCGAAGCCATACGCTCATGATCAGCTTGATGAATGGCGAGAGAATTTTGTCGGTATACAGTATCATCATGAACCAACCAACTTGATTATTTTTGGCGCTGTCGATGATTTATGGGTAGATTCAAAAGATGAGGTGATGGTTGTAGATTACAAAGCTACTGCAAAAAATAAAGATATTACCGATCTTGACCCTCCGGGTGGTTGGCACGATGTCTATCGACGCCAGATGGAGGTGTACCAGTGGCTACTGCGCCAGCTAAAATTACCAGTCAGTAGCACAGGATACTTTGTATACGCAAACGGGATACTGACCGCTGAGGCCTTCAATAACCGAGTCGAGTTTAAAACGAACGTGTTCCCCTACATCGGCACAGACGATTGGATAGAGCCTAAAATTACAAAGCTGAAAGAAACGCTTGAACGTACAGAGATACCGCCAGTTGGTAGTAACTGTAAATTCTGCAGCTATGCCCGGATACGAACTGAACTTACCCTCGATTACCTTCGGGAGCGGAGTAAGAAGTAATGCTTTTGTTTGCATTCACCGTCGTTTTTGCATATATGTCTGCCTGGTTTGTAGTCTCGCGTATCGTTAATAGAAATGACGTTGCTGACACAGCCTGGGGATTAGGATTTGTGGTACTAGCGTGGGCTTTATTTATACAACGTCCAAGTGTACAACTTTCACTTGCCGTTATACTTGTTACAATCTGGGGAGTTCGACTCAGTGTTCATGTGTTTTTACGAAATCATGGCAAGGCTGAAGACTTCAGGTACGCGCAGTGGCGAAAACAATGGGGGAAGTGGTATCTACCAAGGAGTTTCTTGCAGGTATTTATGCTTCAGGGTTTTCTATTGGTATGTATATCTGCGCCAGTGGTTTTACTCGGATCAAGTGGCAGGGATAGCATTAATCTTGTGAACGGTTTCGGTGTACTTATCTGGATGGCAGGATTTATGTTTGAGTCGATAGGTGACCTGCAGCTGAGCGAATTTGTGCGTAGCAAAAAGAAGCCCGGTGAGATTATGCAAACGGGGTTATGGCGCTACACACGGCATCCGAACTATTTTGGTGAAGTAGTCCAGTGGTGGGGAATTTGGTTAATTGCATTTGGAGCAACTGGTTTTTGGTATGCAGTTATTGGCCCGCTTACAATCACAATACTTATTTTGAAGGTTTCAGGTATACCGCTACTAGAAAATAAGTATGCCGATAACGCTGCGTATCAAAAGTATGCAGACAGGACTAGTAAGTTCATACCACTCCCACCGAAATAAGTACTATGAAGTTATTATTTAGTCATCAGCAGCATGAGATCGGAAACGTATATTCGTACTTCTTCACACCCGAGCGACCACTAACTTGGCAAGCGGGCCAGTATATAAATATAACACTCAGTGGCATACCGCCCTCAGGCGCAGAACGACTATTCACCATAGCCTCTGCACCGCACGAAGAATACATTCAGATCACTACACTGGCCGGCTCGAGTGAGTTTAAGCAGAAACTCCACAGTTTAAAGTCGGGTGACGTTGTAGATGCAGATCAGCTTGGTGGCGACTTCACTGTATTATCTCCTCAAACCCCTGTCATTCCCGCGACCGAAGCGAAGCAAGGGGTGAGCAAGGCGAACGTAACGCCGGGAATCCATACTAAGCGCTTATTCCTAGCCGGAGGCGTCGGTATAACCCCGTTTAGAAGTATAATTACCGATTCCCTACACAAAAAACAACCGTTAAGTTCAATTCTTATGTATGCCGGTAAGCCAGATCATAAACCATTTGTAGAAGAGCTGAACACAGCGGCGAAACGAGACGGTACGCTCGAAGTAATCGACTGTTCGAGTGTTCGTTTGAGCGTAAGACAACTACAGGATGATATTGCCGACCTGAATGATCGTTTGATTTATATCGCAGGTTCGCAATCTTTTGTTGAGGGTCTTGGCGACGGTCTTATGTCCGTCGGTATACCCCGTCCTCAAATCAAATACGACTGGTTCGACGGTTATATTGATCAGCTGTAGCTCGGTGGTTCTATTTTTTTGTTGATCTGTCGTGGATTTAATATTGGAAAATTTATCGAAATAACGATATTATAATTTCATGGCATCAAAAAAGAAGAAAAAACAGAAAAACTACAAATTGAAATCGTTTGCATATTTTTTCGGCATTGTCTTTTTCAGTGTCGGTTTAGTTGCTCAGACTGTTTTTGTCGTGTTTTCAGTGATTGATCGTGACGTACATATTGCACTTTTATATCCTCTTATTCCTATTGCAGCTGGTTATATTCTGATCCGCTTAGCAGGGTTTAAGCTGCGCCAAGCTGGTGAAACAATGGCCGACAATTTATTTTGGTTTGTCTAAGCTTTGAAACGCTGAATAACTTCACTCGGTAACCGTGTCTCTGAGTTGATCTACGAAAGCATTTACATGCACATTCATTCAGAAGTTGTATAATGGTAACCATGGAAGTACTTCTGATTATTCTTTTGGGGTTGGTGGTTATTGGCTTTGGCGCTGTTATTTTTATACTCAACCAGAAATTAGCTACTAATAGCAACGATCAAGCGACACAACTCCTGAAGACGGATCTTGATAATCTTAACAGAGGTGTCGGCGAACTAAAAGAATCTCTTCAGGAGAACATCAACCAGAAACTAGCACTTAATCAAGCTCAAATGACAGAAAATATTCAGAAGCAGTTCTCTCAGAGTGCAAAAATTATTGCTGATGTTACACAGCGTTTAACGAAGCTCGATGAAACTAACAGGCGCGTGGTTGACGTTGCTGATGAACTAAAGACCCTACAGAACGTACTACAAAACCCAAAGCAGCGTGGTGTTGTAGGCGAATACTACCTCCAATCTGTACTAGAAAATGTTATGCCACCCGGTAGATTTCAGATGCAGTACAAGTTTGAAGATGGCGAAACAGTTGATGCCGTTATATTTCTGCAAGATAAAAAGATTTTACCGATAGATTCTAAATTCTCGCTAGAAAACTACAACCGTTTGATTGAAGAATCAGATCAAAAAACCAAGAATGAAATTGTGAAGAAGTTTAAAACAGATCTAAAGAATAGAATTGATGAGACGAGTAAGTATATTCGGCCGAATGAAGATACTATGGATTTTGCCTTCATGTTTATACCAAGTGAATCACTCTATTACGATCTGTTAATAAATAAAGTTGGTACAACAGCTACAAACTCGCGTGATTTAATCGAATACGCCTTTCAGGAGAAGAAAGTAATTATTGTAAGCCCGACAAGCTTCATGGCGTACCTCCAGACGGTTCTACAGGGTCTCAGGAGCCTTCAGATAGAAGAACAGGCTAAAGATATACAAAAGCGGGTTGGCGAGCTAGGGCGCCATATAGGTGGCTACGAGACATTCATGCAAAAGCTCGGCAATTCACTCGGAACTACGGTAAACCACTATAACAATGCCCATAAAGAACTCAAGAAGATAGATAAGGATGTGGTTAAAATCGCCGGTGTAACACCTGGGGTAGACCCATTAATGCTCGATAAACCTTCTCAAGATGAATAGTTTCGTTACAATACAGAAACTCACTACAGCTGAAGCTGGTGATTTAGAATGCATTAACAATCTAGTGCTTCAACTAAATTCACGGTATGCCCGGGCGTTGACTATGGGTGAGCTGCGGGATCTGACTAAAAAGAATACTATATTCATTGCTCGTACCGAAAGCGGGATGATTGTTGGGGTGGTACTCCTCAGTGTTTCGTACGTTCTCACTGGTTCGCGGGCCTTTCTAGAGAATTTAGTTGTCGATACGGAATTTCGTCAAAAAGGTATTGCAAAAAAGCTTGTTCAATCTGTGATCGACGAAGCAAAGAGGCTTGGAGTTAATACCCTCAAACTGAGCACAGGGAGTGATAACGTAGCTGGAAACACTCTATATATGCAGTTCGGTTTCGAGCTTTGGACCGTTAATACCTATGTATTACAAATAGCTGAATAAATAAAACCTCCGATTACTCGGAGGTTTTATGAGAGCGGTCAGTCACGACTTTTTCCTAGGTTTAGGAATACTCAGTTTGGTTGAAGAATTACTTCTTCTTTTTTGAAGACTTTTTAGTAACAGTCGTTACTTTTACGGTTGCCTTCTTCTTTTCGAACGGGCTTGCGCCAGCAAGAACCATGTATAGGTTAGCACCAAGTGCACCACCAACAAGGCCACCAACAATAGTTTCTAGTGTAAAGCGGCTGGCAGGAGTTTTAACCTCTGCTTTAACTTTTGCACCCAAGAGGGACTGTGCGCCTGCAGTATCTACTTTTTCTGTAGCTGCAAGTGCGATTGCTGGGTTTAGCATAACGCCTTCAACAAGAGCAACACGAGGTGTTTCTTTTGATGTTGGGTCAATATTTTGTGCAGCCTGGTTTAGTAGTCCACCACCAACATAGAGACCTACCATAAGTGCAAGACCAATTGCCGCAGCTTTTGCAGATTCAACTTGGTTTCGGTGAACCATTGAAGCAATAGTGAAGGTAAAGATTGTTGCACCAATAAGTTCAGCAACTACAATTTTAGTATCAAAGCTTCCAAAGCTTGCAAATGAAAGCGCAAGCTTATCACCCTTAAATAACTGAGTAGCTACAAGAGCAAAAAGCGCACCTGAAAATTGTGCAGCCCAATAAAATGGAACCTTAATACCATCAAGCTTTTTAACACTCCAAAGACCAAATGTTACCACTGGGTTTAGGTGTGCACCAGAAATTGCACCAAGTGCAAAAATAAGTACAACAAGCGTAAGACCAACAAGTAGTGGTTGACCAATAGTTAGTGCAACTGTTGCAAGTATAAAAGTACCGAGTACTTCAGCAAGCAGGGCAGTCGGCTCAACATTAATATTTTTAACTTTCATGAATACTTTTCTCCTTATGATTAGTATGACAATACATATACGCGACTCACACTTAAAATGCAAGCATGTCATCTGTTAATTTTGCAACTTGTAGCAAGTAGAAATAAGCGTATAGTTGTAGGTGGAGGACCCAGTGTCACTCCGTCAAACCGGGTTATATGCCCGGTTTCTTGCACCTAACTTTCTGTGGAATTTACTGTGGGTAGTACGCTATACTGACTGAGATATGTACAAGTATAGAAAATCCATACGGTTAGCATTATTGGCAGTGTTACTTGTGAACGTAGCAATTATTTGCGGTTATTGGTGGAACTCGTCTTACGTATATTTAACGTCAGGGACTTTAGCTTTACAGTTGATTGCTGTCGGTAGAATACTCGGTTTACTTGGAGTACTTGCTGCACTCCAGCAGTTTGTGATTATCGGCAGAATCCCTTTACTCGAGCAGGCTTTTGGGCAAGACAGACTGAGTCGACTTCATCGTATTACCGGCTATGTAACATTTATCTTCATCTCTCTTCACTCAATATTTATTGTGAATGGTAACGCACTACTTACTGGTAAGACTGTACCCAGCCAATATTGGTTTATGATTACGACCTACGAAGATATAAATAAGGCAGTTATCGCACTGATTAGCCTCTATCTATTAGTTGGCTCTTCTATTTGGATCGTTCGTAAACGACTGAAATATGAATGGTGGCACCTGATTCACCTTTTAACGTATGTGTTTATTATCTTCGCATTCGGGCATCAAATAGAACTCGGCACTACACTCGGTTCGTTTACACTATTTAAATTATATTGGCTTGTGCTGTACACTGTCACGCTCGGAGCATTTGGCTTTTTTAGGTTCTTATTGCCGATTTACAGATTTAGCACACACAGATTTACGGTTTCAGAAGTGGTTAAAGAATCTCGAAACGTAGTCAGTATTTATATATCAGGCACAAATATGGATTCGTATAGCTGGAAGTCTGGTCAGTTTGGCGTGTTTACATTTTTGCAAAAAGGAATTCCCATACAGCCACATCCGTTCACTATCAGTTATGCACCACTGAACCGAAAGCAGATCCGGATTAGTGTTAAAAATGTGGGTGATTATACAAAAGAGCTACAAAAT
>JBGSPG010000037.1:0-3927 GCA_041738725.1 Saccharimonadales bacterium (SeqCode) | reverse complement strand
TAACCCAGACTACAAATTTTCATCTTGGATGTACCGAATTGCCCACAATGAAGCAATGAACGCAGTAAAAAAGAACCGCCAATTGTATACGCAAGATATCGACACGTTACCAGAATTTAGTTATGACCAACATATAGATGAATTGATCGACAGGAAGCTCCTTAACAAAGATGTTCACGGATGCCTTGAAAGTCTCGGGCCAAAGTACCGCGATGTAGTACAGCTAGCGTACTTAGAACACATCAAGTACGAGGAAATTAGTGATATCCTGCGTATTCCAACATCAACTGTAGGGGTGCGATTGTCTAGAGCTAAGTCTCTGCTTAAGGAGATTTGTACAAATAGAGGAGTAGAACGATGAAGGACCAACACTCAAATACTATAAGTGTGTCAGTTATGAATAAAATCCATAACGGTGAGGTGCAAATGAGGCCGCGGTTGTATTACACAGTACTCGGGCTTACTTCAGTAAGTGCAATACTACTATCAAGTATGGTTGCAGCGTATATGTTTAGTATCATAATATTCTGGCTACGAATCCAAACGGCAAATACCATGGCCTATGGTGCACGCGCCAATTTGGCTAACTCAGTCGAGTCATTCCCCGTTTGGACAGCTTTAGTCTCGGTTATTCTAATAATCTTGGCGACAACTCTCTCACGTCGCTACCGACGGATTTATAAATATAAAGTAAGTACCGTAGCTGCATTTCTGATTATTTCATCATTGATTATCGGTCTGATTCTATCTTTCTCAGGTATCAACAAGCCACACTCGTCTGCTAGTGATCTTGCACCAAAACAGCACCAGACCTTGTAGTTAAAATTATAGCCTTTTTGTATTCATTTATCAGGGTTTGTGCCTATTGAATAAACGAAAATATTTTTCGTAATTAGTTCGCGTAAAATTAATCTAATACAGATAGCTGAGATTCGATAAATATTTTTGTCAGTGAATCAAACACCCATAGTCTTGTCTCAATAACAACGGGAACAGCTAGTTCTAGAGACTGTTCGCAGTCAACACCAATAACAATAAATGAAACGGGTAATGAAAGTCCCTCCCCTTCACCGAACATACGTCTGTCTTCTTCTGAAAAATAACCACCTTTACAATTTGGGTGCGAATGATAAATAACCTTTACAGGATGCCCAGACTCCTCGCCGTCCTCGATTGCCCTATCTACCTTTAATGGATCCATAACAAAATAGTCCTGGCTAGTTCTCTCGGCCGGAAGAGCAGGAACATTAGAGCCAGTAATCGCCAGATTCTGCATAGCAACGGCAGTATCTAGCATGCCTGGTTTATCAGCGGGACCAGAAATATACCCACAACACTCGTTTGGATACTCATAAAGAGCATTCTGATGCATAGCGGCGAGAGCGTCACTCGTAATTTGTAGATCACCTGCAACCCAGGGATATGTATCGAGGTGGGACATTATGGACATATTATAAAACAAGTTTTGTATAGAGTCTATTATGAGCCATCATCTGACTTAAGAAACGACAAAATGATAGATACCGGTATATGATCCGACGCATTGCTCGGTACCACGTTTGCACCTGTGACCGTGCAATGTTCTGAGACGAGTACGTTGTCGAGTGTCTTTCTTGGGTTTCTACTGGGGAATGTAAAACCATCAGTTATAGACACTTGCAGCGATGGGAGGTGATTGGAGACGGTATCTGGGTTCGTATTGAAGTCGCCACAAACTACTACCGGCGTATCAGTCGGCACATGCTGCGCTACCGTCTGAAGTTGGCGTTGTCGTTCGGTACTAGTTAAGCCAAGATGCGTATTGAGTACCCGCAGTACCCCCTGTTGTGTGGCTACATCGACCTGCTGACATAGACGTGGCTCACCAAACGATGGCAGACGAATTGGTGTAAGTCTCTCAAATTCACCACGAACGAGCATCAAGTTACCCGCCGCAAAACCGCCAAAACTCATAGTTGCATCAAAAATTGCGGTCATTCCTAAGAGTTTGCCGAGTGTATCTGGTTGCCGATACCTCTCACCCCAGAATCGAAAATCGTACACCTCTTGAAGGCAGACCACGTCTGGTTTCTGAACCTCAATTACTTCAGCCACACGCTCAATATTCACACGCATATCCCGGCCGAGACAGTGTCGAATATTATAACTCATTACAGTTACTGACATAATAGAGACTATACCATAGTGCGACAGATGAATAATTGACAATCAAACATAAGGGGTATATTTTAAAGCCATATATCTCTTAACGTAAGGAACTTTCCATATGGAACCCATAAACAAACCTATCTCAGGATCTGGTACAGGTGAAACAAGCAAAAAAAGTTTTTTAAAAAAAGCGACATCTTCTTGGGTAGCTAACCTAGTTATTATAGTTCTGCTTGTAGCTGGAATAACGGGTGGATTTATTTTAGCTGATGCCCAAACAACAGCCGTGCCAGGTGGTATATGGCTTTCAATTGATCAGATTAAAGGGCTGCCTCAATCAGGTGCAGCCTGGGATAACGTTAAGACAGTTGCAGACAGACCTGTTGGAACTGCTAATATCTCTGATCAAACAAGTAACCATGATATCAACACTCTCGCCGTAGCACTTGTATATGCACGTACAGGAGATACCGCATATCGCACAAAGGCAGCTGATGCAGTTATGAGCGCTATTGATACAGAAAACGGAGGAAGAACGCTTGCGCTTTCTTGGAACCTATCTTCATACGTAATTGCTGCCGATTTAATTAACTTACCACAATATGATGCTGCAAAAAATACTCGGTTTACAACTTGGCTATCTGGTGTTCGATCTGAAAACCTAGACGGTAAAACCCTAATCAACACACACGAAGACCGACCAAATAACTGGGGTACGAGTGCCGGGGCAAGCCGTGTTGCAGCAGATATCTATCTTGGTGATAAAACTGACCTAGAAAAAGCATCGAAAGTATTTAAGGGCTACCTAGGTGATAGAACCGCTTACAGTGGCTTTAGTTATGGTGATTTAAGTTGGCAATGTGACCCTGCTAAGCCAGTTGGCGTTAACCCTGATGCATGCAAACGAAATGGCATAGATGTTAGTGGGGCAATTCCTGATGATATGCGCCGTGGTGATGCACTGAAGTATCCACCAACAGCAACAGATTACCCATGGACAGCGCTTCAGGGCGTAACCATGCAGGCAGAGCTACTATCTCGACAAGGATACGATGCATACGGATGGTCTAATAGTGCAGTGAAGCGGTCAGTACAGTTCTTATACAACCTCAGCCGTGATGCAGGTTCAGGCTGGTGGGCTGATGCAGACGAAGCCTGGGTTCCTTGGGTGATTAATAGTAAGTACGGATCCAAGTTCCCAACTGCAAGTAATCCAGCCGCAGGTCGGGTTGCTAACTTTACAGATTGGACGCATACTAAAACATCCACAACAGTACCAATTGATACAACAGCACCGACAGCACCGACAAGCTTTAAGGCAACTGTGGCGGTTGAAAAGAACGTCCAGCTTTCATGGGGTCCTTCAACCGACAATATAACGGTAACTTCGTATCAAATAACACGCGGTACAACCTTACTTGGCTACACGGCAAATACAACGTACACAGACACGGCAGCAACCGCTGGGCAAACGTACACATATTCGATAAAAGCCTTTGATGCGGCAGGTAACTCCTCTGCGGCAGTAACAACGGTGGTTCCAGTAATATCTGCGCTCGGAGATACTACAGCCCCAGTTGCAACGATAACAGCACCTGTAGCAGGTTCAACAATTATAGCTGAATCAACTGCTCTCAATTTTACTGCAACAGATAATACAGCCGTAACAAAGGTAGAAATCTACGTTGACACACAGCTTGAGGCCACAATCTCAAGTGTCTCAGGCAAGACAGCGTTTACTGCAAACTGGAATACAAAAGCTGCGGGTAACGGATCTCA
>JBGSPG010000034.1:0-4349 GCA_041738725.1 Saccharimonadales bacterium (SeqCode) | reverse complement strand
AATGTTCCGCTCAGATCTGCATCGGGATCAACAGCCTCCGGATCAAATACCCAGCCTTCGCGGGCTCGAACTAACAGTACTGTGGTCCTGTTCAGACCAACGGGATCTTGTACATCCTTAGCGAGAATATCTAATCCATATATTTCTGCCTGAGCGGATGCCCCTACGGAAACTAGCGTTCTATCACCAGTTTTCTGTATGAGTTCGCCGGCAGCGGATGTGCTCGACATTATTTTACGATCTAAGTGGGGCATGAAGCCTGTAATTTGCTTCAGAGCAACGTCTTTACCGGCAATAGTTTGAGCCTCTTCTAGAGTTCCAACGCCCATTATGTTCGAGACGACATCGAGCTTCAGTGCGGCCTCAACCATTAGATGGCCTTCTTGAAATGCGCCAACATTTGGATGTAGCGGACCATTGAGTGTGTTACTGATGACCAATAATCCTGCACTGGCATGGTCTGCCATCACCTGATTTATTACATCCTGGAAGTCAACGCCGTATACAATAGGGCAGTCAGTATCCATAGAATTTGCGAGTCCATCTAGATATGATCCTGGTGGCCCTAGTACAACAAGTTCTTCTATTGATCTTAATTCGGTTTGTTCATAGTTTATTTTCATCATATTTCTCCAGATATTCATTTGCATTAAAAAACCGCCACTTCTATGTCGGGCGGTGATCTTGTGTTATTTATTTTGTATCAATTAATAGTCAAGAAGCCGCCTTCATAAAGGGCATAAAAAAGAAATCAAAAGTAGCCGAAGTTGTTTCGGAAGGAGTGATTAGAATTGAATTATGTTGCGTACACATATCGTATTACTAAATATATCATATATCCCAGATATAGCAATAATCATCGATACGACTTGCTAGTCAGACCACTGGACTAAAGACATAGATTCCCAGTCCGCCTGCCGTGCTTGGCGGAAAGGTCGAGCGGAGAATCAAAGCAAACATTTCCCGGGGCCTATCATCCCTGCGCCCTAAACTTAGCGGCGAGAGCGACGCTTGTACTTTGTAAGATCGAGTCGAACTGATTGCCTGTCTATCATGGCCTGGGCCTGGCTAAGCGTTACTGCATCTTTTGCGTCAGCATAGGCTTGCTTTGCATCAGCGAGGGCTTTTTTGACAGTGTCTTCTTGAACCTCTTCGGCTGCAAGTGCTTCGTCTGCAAGTATACGAACAACATTATCCATAATTTCTATAACGCCACCGTCAGTAGCGTAATATTCTAACTTATCATCTTGGTCACGTTTTTCACGGCGGATAGTTACAATACCGGGGACCGCAATGGAAACAAGTGGCATGTGCCCAGCAAAGATTCCAATTAGACCATCTGGAGTAGGGAGTTGAACCTCGTAAATATCCTCATCAAACTTCACGCCGGAAAGGGTAATTATTTGAAACTTAATCATTGCTTATTTCCCTCCCTGTAACCAATATTCCCAGTTCGTTAACGGTATTCGAGAGGTGACGGTGATAAACTTCTTGAACGTTTTCTATTGCACACGAATTACTTAGCTCGGTGTTAGTACGTTCAGTTGCAATCTTATGAAGATCAGTAAGAAATTCGTGTTCTTCGAACTCTGCCTTTTGACTCGAACCTAAAAGATATTCTTCTAATCTTTCAATTCCACCAAGTAACGAATCTCGCGCCGAACGATATCGATCAAGTAGCATCATATTACCTCTCCGGAACAGGCGTTTAGCCAGTCATTGAGTTCTGTACTATATGGTGGAGTTAAATACAAAAAGATATCGTCTAAGGTAGCTCCCGGGAACTCACCGTTCATAGCAGCATTTTGAACAGACTCTCTCATTTCGTCTGTTATTGCAAATGTTATATCATCATTCATCCAACCTGCTCGCTGTCTTCGTAACTCCCAAACATCTTGTGGTAAGGCATTGTGAAGATGTGAGTTCTCGGTCCGGATCATAGCCTCGATAACGTCACCAACATGTTTAGCACCAGGAACAAGTCCTGAAACCCAAAAAGGGAAGGCTCGTCGTAGTTGATTGTGTTGATCTAGGTCAACTGTTCTAACTACGTCCTGTTTTGTATCACGTTGGTATTCAAACGTTGTCATTATATTATCCTTTAATTCCAGAAATGTCGCCCTTCATGTAGAAGACGCTTTCTGGCTTATTGTCGTGCTTGCCGTCTAGAATCTCTCGGAAGCCTTTTATGGTATCTTCAAGCTTAACGTAGACACCAGGGATTCCAGAGAATACCTCTGCAACGTGGAACGGCTGTGTTAAGAACCGCTGAATTCGGCGAGCGCGGCCGACAATTTTTTTATCTTCGTCAGAAAGTTCTTCCATACCAAGAATTGCAATGATATCTTGTAAGTCTTTGTATCGCTGTAGAATCTGCTGTACATCACGTGCTACGTTGTAGTGTTCTTCACCAACAATCTCAGGGTCAAGAATTGTAGAGTTAGAATCGAGTGGGTCTACCGCAGGGTACAAACCAAGTTCAGTCAGCGCACGGTTAAGCACAATGGTTGAATCAAGGTGGGCAAAGGTTGTTGCCGGCGCTGGGTCAGTTAAATCATCTGCCGGAACATACACAGCTTGTACAGAGGTGATTGAACCAGTTTTAGTTGAGGTAATACGTTCCTGCATTTCACCCATCTCCTGCGCCAAGTTAGGCTGATAGCCAGCTGCGGAAGGGAGGCGACCAAGTAGCGCTGATACTTCGGCACCAGCCTGGGTAAAGCGGAATATGTTATCTACAAAAAACAGTACATCTTTGCCTTTGTCTCGGAAGCCTTCTGCCATAGCAAGTCCAGAAAGTGCTACACGAAGACGTGCGCCTGGAGGTTCATTCATCTGACCGAATACAAGTGAGGTTTTATCAAGTACGCCTGATTCTTCCATTTCGTAGTACAGGTCGTTACCTTCACGAGTACGTTCACCAACGCCAGCAAATACTGAGTTACCACTGTGGAATTTAGCAATATTAGCAATAAGTTCTTGAATAAGTACCGTTTTACCAACACCGGCACCACCGAACAGGCCAACTTTACCACCCTTGGTCATTGGTGCAATAAGATCAATAACCTTAATACCAGTTTCAAGAATCTCTACCTTACCAGATTGTTCTTCAAGTGCAGGTGGACGACGGTGAATAGGGGACCTTTCAGTAAACGTGCCACCCTTGCCATCAATCGGCTCACCAATAACATTGAACATACGTCCCTGAGTTGCATCACCGACAGGTACAGAAATTGGTGCATTCGTATCTACAACTTCGTCACCACGTTTTAGGCCATCTGTTGAAGCGAGTGATATCGCTCGAATACTCGATTCATCAAGGTGCTGCGCAACCTCAAGAAGTACCTTTTTACCATTTAGCTGCACTTCAAGCGCGCTATAAATAGCAGGCAGGTGATCTTTTTTAAATTCAATATCTACAACCACACCTACAACTTGCGTAATATTCCCGATGTTCGTCTTAGTCTTTTCTGCTACTTGTGCCATTTATGCTCCTACTTCTTTTTTTCTGTTGATAATAATTCGCTCATTACTTGCCTGAGTACTCTGTCTCGCTCGGCGGGCGTTCCTTTATCGGATGAAGAGACTGCATTACCATACCCGCAGCCGTACATCTGAATACCGATGTCAACTTCTTCTTTGGTGAGGGTGGGGATATCGTCACCAAATCGAAGTTTGAGTATTTCCGACTCTGCATCTGTTGGCACATATGCACGTGCCTCACGCTCACGGTTAGCAGCTTCTTGGCGAGCATGAAACATTCCACTTATTGCACACGACTCAGCAACACGTCGAACTAGCTGAAAATCAGGGTGATCTTCGGGAAACTCATATTCACCAACTGCAATTTCAAAGTAAGTTGTTGCATTTCCCGAATCAATCATCTGATACAGATCAGTACGAAGCGCTGCTGCGAGTTCGACATCACCAGTTTCTTCTGCACGCCGAAGTGCAGCAAGTAGGTCAAGGTTTGCTGCAATACCTCCACCAACTCTTTCTTGACTACTCATGAGATCGCCTCCGCACCACCGGTGATTTCAGCAAGTTCTTGAGTGATTGCAGCCTGACGGGCGGTATTAAGTGCAAGTGTCAGATCGTCAACAATATCGTTTGCGTTATCTGTTGCATTCTTCATGGCAATCATTCGTGATGAATGTTCTGAGGCGGCGGATTCGAGCATATACTGCATTATTCTAACTTCTATAAACCGTTCCGTGACTTCTTCTAGTACAGCTTTTGGAGTAGGTTCAAATACTGCGTCTTGAAGATGAACCGGAACTTCAACGTCTTCAAACGCAACTGGAAGTAGGTGAGTAGTCGTAGGTTTTTGATTGATACTAGAAACATAA
>JBGSPG010000066.1:0-6456 GCA_041738725.1 Saccharimonadales bacterium (SeqCode) | reverse complement strand
AGTCTACAACTCCAGTAACAACTCCGGTTACGTCATCACCGACAGAAAGTTTTTCAAAACGAGATTGCATATCGTCACGAATCGCTTCTTTTTCACTGAAAATAAGCTTGTTGGTCTTTCGGTCAGCATCAAGAATACGTACTCGTAGTGGTATGTTGATCAGTGCATTAAGTCGTTGCAGAATCTCATCTTTATCAGAACTACCAACTCGTGGGTAGTGCTCGGCTGAAAGCTGAGAAACTGGTAAAAACCCTCTGACGCCTTCGAGTTCAACAAGTAGACCACCACGATTTGCATCGTATGCGGTAACCTCAAGCGTATCGCCCTGTTCTTGTAGCTGCTTAACTTCGTCCCAACCTCTGTCTTTAGCTGCTCTGCGTAGACTTAGTAGGGCTTGGCCATCTTCAAGCTCAGGGTCTACAATACTTGCGACAACCTGATCACCAACAGCAAGTTGCTGCCCATAGCCGATTTCTCGACGTGGCACCATTCCAATACCGTTCGCACCTAAATCGAGCCATAGCTCGTGCTTCTTAACAGTTAGTACTGTCGCTTCCACGACATCTCCAACTGCGAATTGTTTATACTGGACCTCGTTTAATAGGTCATCCATAGTTACATTAGTTTGTTTTGTCATTCTGAACAAAACTCCTTCCAAAAAATATTTCTCGCGGCGAATGTATACGCCATAAGATTAATACTATTGTACCTCATCTATACAACAGAAGTCAAAGTGTTGTCATCTTATAGCCATGAAGCTTCGTGAAAGCGTGCGATTGTATAGTAATAGATACGTAATTACAGTGAACATTGCAATTGTTGTAGCTATATTCGTGCCAATTCCTGCGTTCGGAACCTGTGTGCTCACGTCCGGCTCGGCGGTACTCTCTTCAATCCCGCTTGGTATTGTAGATGTTGTAGTTTCAGATTCAGTTTTTGAGTCATTTTTGGAGTCGGTAGATTCTTTTGAGGTCTTTGTGCTTTCTGATTCATTCTTCTGAGTTGACTGTGTTGCAGTCTGCGCCACATAATTCGCCTTCCGACGACTAATTGCCCACCTAGTGAACAGAGTAACGATCAAAATTACCACTAATGCGAATATGACTATTCGTATTATTCCCGAAAAGTGTGAAATTGTTCCGCGTTTGTCTTCCATAGCACTCCCTTACTCTATCTATAGAATAGTACGTTATCGTTACCCTGTAAACTACCTACCTTTTACACGGTAGTAAACACTAGCAAACAGATGATACAATACTTATATGATTATTGGGGTAGACATCGGCGGGACAAAAACACTTATTGCATCTTTTGATACCTTGGGTAAGATACAAAAAGAGGTCTCATTTCCGACTCCTCAAGATTATGAGCAGTTTCTCTCAGAGCTGAGAACTCACGCCCTGCCGTTTCTGAGTGACTCAATCTCAATCTGCTGCGTGGGCGTGCCCGGTTTACTAGATCGCGCCAAAGGTATTGTACACAGCCTCGGCAACCTTCCTTGGGTAGAACAATACATTGCACATGATATCTCAAAAATTATTGGCTGCAAAAACGTACTTATAGAAAACGATAGTAAGCTTGCCGGGCTTTCAGAAGTACGTTCACTTCCTGAAACTCCAAGCCGTGCCTTGTATCTTACTATCAGCACAGGTATTGGTGGAGCACTTGTCATAAATGGAGATCTTTCTAGCGATATGTTAGATATGGAACTCGGTAAGATACCTTTGTTGTTTGATGAAAAAATCCAGCACTGGGAAGAGTTCGCATCAGGACGCATGTTTGCAGATGCCTACGGCCTACCTGGAAGTGAAGTAACAGACCCTACTATTTGGCAATCGTATACTGAAGAACGACTTGGTCCAGGAGTAGCCGTAGCCTGTAGCTATCTACAAATAGATACGATAATTTTTGGCGGCGGACTCGGCCACAATAGCGCTAAATTTACTGACTATTTAGCACCCTATCTTGACGAGCATCTTCACAGTATAGTAAAGCGCCCAGAAAAATTCCGCTCAGCACGACATGGTAAAAATGCAGTAATTTACGGGTGCTACGAATATGCCAACGACCACACTAGCTAATCCTATTACTATAATGAACGACTTCTCTGACATATCTTTTGTTGAATCAAAAGAATTCTACTGGTCAGCCAAAGAGAACACTGTGCATTACAACAGTAGCGAATTTAAAAGTATCAGAGGTACCTACCGACTTATACATGAAATTGGTCATGCACTCTGTAACCACAAAAACTATGTAAGTGGTGTTGGGCTACTCGCTCTAGAAACCGAAGCATGGTCAAAAGCCTCTGAGATCGCCAAAAAATATGGGTTAGTAATCGATACTGACTATATAGAATCATGCCTCGATAGCTACCGAGATTGGCTCCACCGCAGAAGCTCATGCCCAGATTGCACGTCAATCTCAGTTGAATCTGGTGAAAATGAATATAAATGCTTCAACTGTCTAAAGAAGTGGGCCGTATCTGGCAATCAACGCTCCCGCTGCTATCGCCAAACGTTAGCATAAGGTCAATATAACAAACCAGTCTGTCATTCCTGAATGGGTGGGGGCATTTATTATGCTTTTAGAGATTCCTGCTGGAGTTTATGCTGAACTTGATTCAGTACAGGAATGACACGATTCAAAACAACCAAAAAGAGTACCCGAAGGTACTCTTTTCTAAGCTCTAAGATCTATAATCTAAGATCTATTTGCTAGTTTTAGAACGACGTGAAATACGTCCGCCCTTAGAACCAGCCATTCGAGCGCGTTCACGACCAGTTAGGCCATCGTCACCCTTTTTTTCGCTTGCGAAACCACCGGTTTTGCCGCGCTTGCCGCCTTTAGCACCAATAGATGCGTAAAAGTCAGAACCATACTTAGTTTTGTTAGTTGTTGCAGCCTTACGGCCACCAATTTTAGTTCCAGCCATGATAAATGACCTTTCTTATTCTCCAAAGCCTGAGCGAAGAAGAACCTAGTTAGTTAATATCCACCTTTCCTAGGTGAAATACATAAAGAGCTCGCGAATGGTGTTACGCGAACCCTCCAACAATTTCACCTCTGAAATTACTCTTATGTTATCATAGTATTGTGCTTGTGTCAATAGTATTGCTTGTGATTATTTCGCATATCGGTTACGGTGATTTTTATTAAATTATAAAGAATTAGTGACGACTCGATTTAACGCGTGGTAGCTCAAGATGGAATATTGTACCCGCCCCAACCTTGCTAGTTACAGTTATGTCTCCGCCTAAATAGTGCATGATGAGTTTATTTATATAAAGGCTGAGGCCCATTCCTTGGTGCGTAAAGTCTTCAGCGGGCTCAACACGGCTTAGCGGCTTAAATAAAAGATCGAGTTTTTCTTTTGGAATCCCTTCGCCAAAATCTTTAACATCTATCTTAATCTTACTTCCCGATTTTCGTGCTGAAATTATTGCAGCCTTATCAGGCTTATTATGTACAACGGCATTTTCTGCAAGCGTACTGAGTACTTTGCTCAGCAAGAATTCAGGTTGTTTGATTCCGAGACCTGACTTAACCTTTATATTAATTACACCAGGTTCACCTTGTTTATCTCTAACTCTTTTTAGTATCTTCGGAAGCGAGATTCTGCTATTTTTCTGGTTAAGCATTCCGCTGTCTAATTTTCTAATGAGATCAAAGTTATCAGTAACGTCTTTTAATTGATCGAGGCCTTTGTGCAAATATTTTGCATGCTGAGAGTCCAGCTCGCTCGGTATGCTACTTTCTACTAAACCAACTGCAGGTATCAACCTTTCAACAATATTGCCTATTACTTCATTTCGAGCAGAATCTAGTCCCTCCTGGTGCTGAACTATTTCTAACTGATAGTTTTTTAGTATTTTTTGTTGTCTATATTGACTATAGCTAATGTAGAATATGCTTGAAACTATTAGAAAGCCTATAAACTGAGCTCCGAGATTTACTAAAGCTGGAGAAAAGTTTGTTGTGGTGAATATAAGCACATTTACTATAACGACTAGAGACGAGGTAATTAGTACAGGTATTATAATTGAAGGATGAAACATCGAACGTTTATAACTTGCCAATTGTTCAGGAATTTTAGAATCAACTTCGAGCTGATCATTCTCAATTCCTGAAACAATTTGTTCAATGGTGCTATTAAGATCTGATGTAGCCATAACTAGCTTTTCATACTGTGAAGGCAGTTTCTCAACGTCAGCCGAAATAATTGCCATCGGTGTGCGCAGGTAATGTGTGGCCAGTGTCAGTAATGAACGTTTTTCATGACCGAGTAACTCTTGGCGGCTAGCCAAGCGCTTGGTGTTTATAGCAATGTAAATCTGTTGGAAGATTCTTACTGAAGTAATTATAGAAAAAATCAGCAATAATGCAATAATCACCCACGGTGCTGTATTGATAATTGTCTGGGGTGCAACGCCAAGCCTATCAGCCAAATCGAAAATTCCTGATTCAACCACACTAACTGATATAACTGAACCTTCTTCTCGCTTGTTATCTACTTTCTGATCGGGTTCGTTTGTATCTTCCGGTTGTGTTGGTGCTGGTGCTGTTAACTGTACTTCCTGAGGAATAATATTCATGGTGTACTGCTGCGAACTATAACTATTGCCATCATATACCTGTAAAACGAATGTATACCTACCAGAAGCAGTTGGTGTTCCAGAAATTTGACCTTTACCACCACCGATACCTACCAGCCGAAGCCCAGGTGGTAACGAACCGGAAATTATTGAAAATGTTGCGTTACTACTAAATGCATCGGCTGTTTGAATCTCTATATTTATAGATATACCTTGAATATATATTGATGAATTAAACTTCGTAGTCGTTATAACTACATTTGGTGGACAAAAATTACCTGAATCAGGAATGTTCCAGCCAAAAGTTGTTACTATCTTTGATCGTGCCGCACCAGCGTTACAATAGCCTGTTTCTATCCACAACTGTACGTTGCTCTTCAGAGATAGCCTTGACCAACCTTCTAATAAATCATCGTAATTGGCAGGCGAAATACTGGTTTTCTTTAACATGAATGCAGCATCTGTTAAGTTGACAACATTCCATGAACCTAGGGGTTGATTGAACGAAGTTGCATAATAGAACATTGCATACATACTAGTAACGCTACCTACGTTCCAGTTATCGAGAGGCTGATTGAAAGCGGTAGCGCCTGCAAACATATACGCCATATTGGTTACACTACTGACATTCCAGCTATTAAGTGGCTGATTGAAAACTTCTGCGCTATAGAACATATGGTACATACTGGTTACGTTACCGACATCCCAATTGTTTAAAGGTTGATTGAAGGCGTTGGCATTGTAGAACATATTAGTCATATTATTAACACTGCTTACATTCCAACCATTAATATCTGAATTGAATACAGACGTATTCGAAAACATGCTTTGCATATTGTTGACGCTTGCAACATTCCAACTATTAAGTGGCTGGTTGAAGGAGGTAGCACCGGTGAACATAATACCCATGTTTGTCACACTACTCACATCCCAATTGCTAAGTGGTTGGCTGAAGGCGTTGGCACCGAAAAACATAAAGGCCATATTGTTGACGCTTGCAACATTCCAACTATTAAGTGGCTGGTTGAAGGAGGTAGCAC
The DNA here is from genome assembly GCA_041738725.1 of Saccharimonadales bacterium (SeqCode). Taxonomy (GTDB): domain Bacteria; phylum Patescibacteriota; class Saccharimonadia; order Saccharimonadales; family UBA7683; genus JAGOUG01. The sequence goes on along the minus strand of JBGSPG010000066.1, from coordinate 821 downwards.
CGGCAAATGCAGCAGTCATATCTGTGACGTTACTGACGTTCCAATTGTCGACAGGTTGATTGATTGCAGTGGCACTGGTAAAAATAAAGCTCATATCTGTAACGTATGTTAAATCTGGGGTATCAACAGCGGTGATTGTTAAATTTGCAGCACCCCTAAATGCACTGTTCATAGAGGCCCACTGATTACTACCCCACTGCCTAACTTCTAGCAACTTCAATCTATCCGAAGGCGTTTCAGAGGAATCCTGTGTTTGGATCCTAGGGAAAGTGCCAGTGATTCTGACTTCGTAATTACCTAGTGTAGGGAAAGTGATGGTTGCATCACCCGTAAACAATCCTGCTGAACCATTGTTGACGGGGTTCCCAACCTCTTCCCAAGCCACGCTATAGCTGTATATCTCGCCCGCATATGTTGGAATTATAATTTGATTACTAGCCGAAATTCCAGTGTTATCGGTCTTCCAAACTGTAACAAACTCATTTGGCAGATAAGCGGCACTTGCAGATCCTACATTTCCAAAAAATAAAAACGAGCTTACGCCAATGAACAACATAAAATAAGACAAGACACCAAAATGGACTTTAACGCCCGGTCGTTGAGATAGGTGGTGTAGCTTATATATAATTTTTGTTTGCATTTTTGTATTTTTACTACTTATGTTTAAGTTTACCTCCTCTTGAGGACAAGCACAAGATATAGTTATAATTGAGTAGTCTGGCTCACAAATACTCCTCGGTGGATATTTAAGGGTATTTCAACTCTGTTAAAAAATAGTTTATGTTTAGAATATTGCAATATTTTCTTCTATTAATTTCTCA
>JBGSPG010000107.1:0-9582 GCA_041738725.1 Saccharimonadales bacterium (SeqCode) | reverse complement strand
TATGTATCGTGAGAGATGTAAAGTATTGAACCGTGATACTGCTTCAGCGCGTCTTCAAGCTCTTCAATACTTGGCAGATCAAGGTGGTTTGTTGGTTCATCGAGCACCAATATCTGTGGGTCACCCGCAAGCATACTTATTAGTTGGAATCTGGCCTTTTGGCCACCACTGAGCCTGCCAATCTTCATACCACCATCTGCATGTGGATTGAATAAATAATCACTCAGTAGCTGTTTAATCTTTTCATCAGTGATTGGTAGCCCCCTAGAAAGGTGCATAGATTCAATTGCGTCACTCAGTGTTTTTTCTAAATAGTCTGAACTAATTTCTTGTTCATACACGCCAATTCTGAGCTTTTTTTCGTGTTCAATTACTCCAGTAAACACCGTCGGAACAGGCTTTTTTTCAGCCACACTATCTAGAATTGTACCGACGAGCGTTGTTTTACCGGCTCCGTTACGGCCTTTTAGCTCAACCTTGCCACCTATTCGAAGCTCAAAGCTAACAGGTTTGAATAATGCAGAGTCACCGTAGCCAAGACTCACATTATCTACTTTCAGGAGCACCCGTTCACTCTTATCGACGGCAGTTTTTGTACGGACTCGAATATTACGTGCTTTATGATTCTCGTACGATTCACTAATTTTAGTACCGAGTTCGCTCGCAGATTCGCGATCGATCCAAAACGTTGGCTTTTCTAAGTTCTGTAACTCTGAAAGTTCTTTAACTGACTTGGTTTCTAATGATTTAAATCGCTGAATAGTGCCCGGATCACGTGCACGTTCTTTAAATCGCCTGAAGCGGACAATGTCATTTTTAAGGTTTGCTATCCGTCTCTGCGTGTTTTCAAACTCATTAACCTCAGAACTCATACTCTGCGTATTAGAACGGAGATAATCTTTGTAATTACCCTTGAAGCTAAAGGCTTTGCCATCTCTAATTTCTATAATTCTATCAACTACACCGAGCACATCTCGGTCGTGCGTAATGACCACTACGGCCTCTTTGGTAGATTTGAACCAATTCACAAATGAAGCTTTAGCGATGTAATCCATGTGGTTTGTTGGTTCATCTATTAGTGCTAGGTCTGCACGGGCACGCTGAACTTTTACAAGTTCTACCATTCGCTTTTGGCCACCGCTCAGGCTACCAAGCGTAACGGTATTAATATCTATCTCTAGTTGATAATCAGAAAGTGCCCTATTCACATCGTTTTCAACCTCGTAGTATCCGAGATCTGTAAAACGCTCGAGCGAATCACTGTACTTCTGCATCTTCTGAGTGCTTTCACCCATTTGTTCTGGGTATGTTTCTAAAATATGTTTCAACTTCGCGTACTCGGGTAAATCAGCCAAAATATACTCTAAAACGGTTGTTTCTTCAAAGCCATGGTGCTCTTGACGGCTTGAAACCATAACAATATTTTTACCAAGTGATATTTCACCATCAAAATCAGTATCTAAACCGGACATCAGATTGAAGAGTGTTGATTTACCCGTTCCATTACGTCCAATTAAACCGACCTTCTCGCCGGCTTCAAGACTAATTTCTAGGTTTTTATATAGTTCATTGCTGCCAAAACCTTTTGCAGCAATTTTAATACTCGCTATCATTCTACTTCCTTATCATTTCGGTAATTATTACTACTCCGCTTTAGTTAACGGAGCACAATGCCTGCCTGAATTTTACCAATTGCAAATATATTCATTGCTTTTAGTATAACAGATCACCGTATATCTTTTAATCTGGCGAGATCTCGCTCAATTGTACCTATATCTTTATCCGTAAGCCGCTCAGTGCCATCAGCTAGTAATTGAGACAGTCTATCAATAATAAATTGTTCATCTTCTGCAGAAAGCTCTTGAGTAGCTTCACCATATTGATTCACCTTCATAGTACGAGCAATGCTACTCTCTCCATCTGCATGATAGACCTTATTTACTTCACCGATTCTCAGGACCTGTGTTCTGAAGAATTCAGTATCGGAATACGGCACGTCTACTGTTACCATTTCACCTTTTCCATCTGGTAACTCGGTAGTAATTACCGATGTCTCTGTGGTAGAAATTTCCGGCTGGACTTCAATAATGACTACTGGTAGGTTGTTTTGCTCGGCATACGCTATTAAGTCTTCATTTCTCTCGGGAGAGCCAAGTTGCCCTCCGTCTGGTGATTGTTTTATGAGCACACCTATCGGCGTAGTGCCGTCAAATGCCATATCAATTTGATTATATTCAGAGGGTGCGGCAGGCTCAATAATACTCTCGGTATTATCTCTTCGATCACCCTGAATCTCACCACCCACGTCCATATATGCAACACCGGAAACTGAGTCTTCGCTAGGCTCAGCAACCAGAATACCGCCTTCGCCTAAAAATGTACCCTGATGCTCATTGCTGATTAAGCTCGTCATCAGTTTAGTATCACCACGCTCATGACCAATTTCTGATGCTCTATGCGCAACATCACCAAGGGGAACATGCACTAAAAATCGGTATACCTCATCTGGGGTATATAATCTTTCTTCGGGGTCTGTGAGACTAAAAGTTTCGGGGTCTTCAATTTCGGGGCCAGTCATGAGACCGGGATAATACTTTTCCTTCAAATGTGCTGATAATTCTTGTATAAATTCAGGCCTCAGCTGATCAGCTTCGTCTGGGTCAGTAATACTTTGATCAAAATGTGCTAATTCTTGTTCGGCTTCATCCAGTACAATCTCTTTGCTGATAGGAATGCTTGCTTCCGAAGAGTCGGCAGGTTCAAAGCCCATTTCAATCTGAACAAGACGCTCGAAAGCGCCGTCAAACCTATCTAGAATGTCCTCTGTCGGACCATCGTTACCAACCTCGTTCATCCACCACTCGGGTGTGATTTCAAAACCGGTGATATGTTGTACGGCAATTACGGCATCATTAATATCACCTGAGAAATATTTCTCGGCTTTTGGAATATCTATATTTGAGGTTTTTGTTTCGTTAGTCTGTACTGGTACTTCATGCGTAACCATAAGACATTTCCTTATCTACATCTGTAACTATAGCATAAATTATACTATTTTGTCAATAGCTTGCGCGTCACCAATATGATGCTCCCCTATTCTGGTTCTACGGAGTTCTGTGCAATAGGCGCCGGTATTGAGAGCCTTACCGATATCTTCTGCTAATGTGCGGATGTAGGTACCGCTACTAACATCACAGACGCACTTTATGTATGGGTAGTTATATTCTACAAGCTCTAGCCTACTGATCGTCACCTGACGGGGCGGAATGACTACTTCTTTGCCTTCTCTAGCAAGTTTGTAAGCACGCTTGCCGTCTACTTTAATGGCTGAAAAAGTTGGTGGGATCTGTGTTATCTCTCCTGTGAACTGCTTAAGGGCAGACTGGATTTCTGCCTTTGTAGGAATGACGGCGGGAAAATCATTTGAACTCATTTGACTGGATCCCGGATCGGAGTCCGGGATGACGGCGATTGAAGATGTAATTTCCCCTTCGGGGTCTCCGGTTGTGCTGGTTTCGCCGAGTTTTGCGGTAAATTCATACGTTTTATCGAGCTTTAAAAATTCACCTGCTTTTTTGCAGCCTTCACCAAGTAGAATAATAAGCAGCCCTGTTGCAAACGGGTCTAGTGTACCTGCGTGGCCAACTCGAAGTTGTCGTTTAGTCGGCTTCTCACCCTTGGCTGTGTAGACAGCCCTGATTTTGCCCCGTATTTTGGCAACCACATCAAAACTAGTCCAACCTATTGCTTTATCTACTAGTAGAATGTCGTCTTCCGTGTTCATCATCTGACAGTATACCGCACAACGTGAGACATGGATCCCGGATCAAGTTCAGGATGACACACAAAAAGGTTAATTTCTTATCAACTGGATCCCGTGTCGGAGCACGGGATGACAAGCCAGGAGAGCCTAGTACCTAGCCCGTAGGCGGGAGTGGGAAGGTTGAATGATCGGTGTTTACGGGGGGTTTGCCCTGCATTTCTAGATTTTTATCAACTGCGGCGTCGTACTGGGCACCCATTTGGTCTAGTTTTGCCTGACGTGAGGCTTCTTTTTCAGCATTTTTTGCTGCCATATCATCGCCTGCCTGAGTCCAAGAATTCTGGCTTTGTGGCACACCCTGCATAAATGCGGGGCCTAAATCTGGCTGGAACCCTGCGGTTGGGTCTGTTGGCTGGCCAGGCATAGGTGGAAGAGGTGGCATACTCGGTGCACCTGAACCACCTGCCATATTTGGCAACGGAGGAAGTGGTGGCATATCTGGCATTGGTGCACCTGGGGGCGTAAATGGTACATTAGGCTGATTTGGCGTGCTTGGAGCCTCTGCATGTGGCTGCATAAAGGCGTCTACCGGAGATGGCTCAGCTGCTGCACTGGCGACAGAGTTATTCTGAACTACAGTTTGTGCCTGCATCTCACCTGCGGCAGCATCTGGGTTAATCATCTGCTCCGGAGAAGGCATGGCCTGCAGTTGTGGCAACTGGGCTTCTTCTCTAACCGATGGAAGTGGATTTGCGCCAATAGATTCAGTTGGATTATTGCCAGGATCAAACGGTGCAGCTTCGGTTACATCTTGTAACGCTTGTCGAGCAGCCGCAACCGCGTCTTCTGCTTGACTACCACCCGAACCATGCTCGAGCATTGTATTATTTTCTGCTTTTTCTAGTGCAGTCTGTGCCTCTTGATCTTCTTCAGCTCGACTGGTAGTTGCGTTTAAAGTACCCCCAAAAGCTGGTTTTTCTGCCACATCCTTGTCTGCTTCGCCAATAATTTCTGGGGCTGCTGATGCAGGAGTTTCTAACATATCCCTATCGCCAATACTCACTGGGCTTGGTTCAGGGTTAGTTAGTGGTGGTGCCGGTGGTTCAGTAGGAACCACTGGCGTGTTCACAAGTGGAGCAGGAATAGAAATAGGCGGAGTTGCAGTAGGCTTCTCAGTAGGCTGTTGGGGTCCTAGATCTGGTTTTTTAGCGGTGTTTGGCTGTGAACTATTCTGTTTTTTAGGAGGCTGAACTGGTTTTTTGGTATTTCCACCATGATCCAATACCATCTCACCGTTGTCATCTGGTTTTTCAGAGTCTTTTGCAGGATCTTTGGTACGAACAGATTCGCTAATCATCCCCTCTTGGCGAAGATTTGTAGCAATTAATTGCTGGTTTGCACCCGCGGCCATAAGCTGCGCTGCCATAGTCATAACCTTTGGACTGGTTTTTTCATTAGAGAAGCGATTAGTCTCAGCAACTATACCCGTAAGAAGCGCGGTACTAATTTGTTCATCAAGCAAGCCGCTGCCGAACGATTCACTAATACTTACGAGCATTTCAGAAACTGAGCTCGCTGCAGAATCTGACCAATCAATTGAACCGAGGTTACTAACTTTGCCATTTGCATTGATAGTAATTACTTCTGCATCATGCAGTATTCGTCCGTGTGCCACAATTGCCTTATCAAGATCTTCTTTTTTTGTAATACCGAGACCAATAATAATATCAACGTTGAAGTCGCCCTGACTGAACTGGAGATCTTTTTCAGAAATTACCGTTCTGTAAGGGGTAATAAACACTTTTACAACGTCATCTTCTACTTTGTAGCGGAGTTTATCTGCTTTTTCTTTATCAAGCGCAATTATAAAATCACGAAGTGAATCTACCGTACGCTCAAACGTCTTTTCAGGATCTAAAAACTCAATTGCCGGTGGCGTTTTACCACTAAAAACAGCGGTTACGTGTTTTTGTAGTTTACCAAGTAAGAACGTCAACGCAAGTGCTGCAGAAAGCTCATCGACTGTTGGGGTACCGCCGACTGTAACCAGTATATTTTTAGAACCTGTAACTTTTTCAACAATTTGTTGTTTTACGTTAACTACAGGTGCCTCAACAGGAGCTGTGGGTTCATTGGTTGGTTGTGCTGTTTGTAGTGGATCCATAGTTGTTTTTTTATTTTGATGCTATACATAACCAGTATAAACGTAAACTACAACATGTCAACATATTCACTACTGATATAACACTTTACCAAATCGTCAGTTTACGGTATACTTGTCACCTGACTACAACAATAGTTAATAAATCACCTGCGTATCTGTTGAAACACCTCAGCGCACCAGGGTAAAGGAGAACGTTTTACATGCCAATCATTAAATCTGCTATTAAACGCATGCACCAGACTGCAAAGCGAAAAGCACGAAACCAAGTTACTAAGCGCACCCTTCGCACAGAAGTTAAAGAATTTTCTGCTGCAATTGAAGCAAAAGACGCTAAAAAAGCTGGCGAAGCTCTTAAAAAAGTGCAAAGCGCACTTGATATTAACGTTAAGAAGAACATTCTAAAAAAGAATACCGCTGCACGCAAAATGAGCCGTTTAACTGCTCAAGCCAAAGCGATTGGCGTAAAACCTACCGCAAGTGCTAAAAAAGCTGCACCTAAAACTGCTCCAAAAGCAGCTGCGAAGCCTGCAGCCAAAGCTCCAGCCAAGAAGCCTGCTGCTAAAAAAGCACCAGCAAAAACTGCAGCCAAAAAGACTCCTGCTAAGAAATAGGCCACTCTATGAAGTACTCAAAATAGCCTCACTCGAGGCTATTTTCTATAAATATTCACTTTTTGTCCTTTTAGACTCATCAAAAAAAATACACATTTGCTAAAGTGAAAAAACAAGGAGGTTGCCATAGTAATGGTTCTGTCACTATTCAAGCGTACGCTGCTCATCCACTTTGGCTTCGTCCCACCACTCATGTCTTATTCGAAGCTTAGTGCAAGCTTATTCCACAATAATCCTCTCATACAAAGACTACTTAGCGTCCATTACTAACCTAGTTCCGCAATTTTTGAAGTAGTTCAGGAAGCTTTTTTGCCACCGCTTCTCTTTGTGAATCACGTGCCTGGCGCTCTTTAGTACGTTCTAAACTTTCCTGCTCCCATACCAGTCGTTGGTTCTCAAAGTGTACCGTCCTTGAATCATTTTTGGCTATCAAGTCTTGCTTTACGCGAGTAAGATATCTAGCAAGTTCGGAATCTTCGGGACCACTCAGGACACTAAGCCTTCTTTCTATTAACTCGACGGTTTTGCTGCTACCGAACAGCGCCCTATCTAGCCCATCTGGTACGCCGTCTCTAAAGATCTCAGGTTTTTCTTCTTCAGGCATGCTGTCTCGCTCCTCATAGTAGGTTCTTAGGAAGTACAACAACAACTCGTCAGCAAAATCTGTTGTACTCATTTGGTCTGCCAAATCAAGGACGTAATCGAGTCGCATTCGGACACGTTTTTGAGTATCAGCCCGATCCCCAAATGTGGCAATTTCAGTTGTCAAAACCCCCCACCCAAAAAGATGTACTGCTCTCTGATACGTTTCCCAAGGTATAACTGGGTTAGCTGTGTTGGTTGAGAAACTGAGGGTGCGATATATATCACTTCTCCTACTGGCAAACAATCTTATTGTAAGCCCGTCATTCTCATCATTAATCGAAGCAAGCCACAAAGGAAGCTCCTCGGTACCAATCGCACCATCCTTATAATCAAGCCAGGTATCCAGTTGTTGTATCGCCCAGTCTTTCGCTCTATCAGCAGATCCCCTGGTTAACACCCCACTAAGTATGTCCTCAATAACCGGGAAGCGTCCGTGCTGAAGCTCAGAGTACGCATCGGTGTCATAGCGTGCAAAATTAGGTAGAATTGTCTTCTTGTAAGAACGAGTGGTTCCATCGGGAGTCTCATACACAACATCTTCTTCAAAACCCGGGTTTGTGATTGCAATTCTGTTCAAAGTGTCTTCAAGTGTAGCCGAGTCAATTTTGCCTTTATCGAACAATTCTATGGCCAGCATGTACGTCTTGGTCACCCCCAAAATATACTCCCCAGTCTGCAGGGTGTGTGTAAAAACTTCGAGATACCATGCGTCACGCAGTTCCTGTTCCTCTTGTGTAAATTCTACTATCTGCTCAGCGTACTCAGAACCCCAGCCCCCAGAAGTCGATATACCCGTGACATCACTAAACACATAAAATCGACGCATGAGCTCAAGCATCGCACGGTCTCGATAGACTGCTGGAAGTTCGGGGTCTAACCACATGTCTTTTAGTACGGGAGCAAGATTGCGATATCCGGTAAACAGTGCTTCTTTTCCTCCCTGGGCAGCTACAAGCGACTCGACAAGATCTTTCCATGTCGACTCTTGGTCGGGTTCAAGGTGGTCTAAGAAGCGTGCTGACTCAACGTCAATAGTATCGTGAGTATTTTCTAGAGGTGTACGTTCCATAAAAACCTTAATATGGACCTTCAGTTAAGTCGATGAGTGAGCCCTCCATATCTAGCTGGTCAAAAAAGCCCTGCTCCCACCTATCCTGGTTACCCCAATACCCATCTTGAGCCCGAAAGTACTGCTCCCTATCCTCGTTTGTCATTCCTGTAAATGATTCAATGGCAACCATATACTCTTCAAAGAGCATATTCGTGCGGTCCGGATCTTTAAATCTCACTTCGGTTACCATCTGGCCATGTACTGGGTCAGTACATCTGAGTACTGCCTCCGCCGCCACAGCCCGTGCCATATCTCTACCGTCTCGATTATATAGTGGTTCTTTCTCTACCATGTCATCTCCTTTGTTAAGATGCCCGAATAATACTCCCCACCAAACAGAATGTATGTAGTTTTGTATATATAATTATTGTATAATCTATTTTATTATCATATAATTTTATATAGTATGAACATAGATGATTTACTAAAACAGGCTGGGCTATCGCAAAGTGAGCGTGTTGTCTACCTGGCAGGAGCTGGCAGGGATTACTCTACTGCTGAGTTTGTAGCGAAGCTTGACTTGCCTCGTTCAACAATTACCGCAGCACTTCGTGAGCTGCAAAACTTCCGATTATGCACTCCCGAACCTATTGACCTAAAGTCCTATCGCTATCGAATGGAGCCACTCAGCAAACTTAACTCATATCTTTCTGACCAAGCATCTGAACTAAGTAATCTAATGGAAAGCATCTCTACACTACCGCAAAATTCACCAAGCCTTGTTACCAAACAGGTTATCGGTCAAGAGGCTGTACAAGAGCTCCTCGAACTTGCACTACGGTGTAAAACTAGAAAGTGGCAAATTATCGCAGCCAAAGATAACCCCATTCGCTTCATGCCAAAAAATTACACAACGTACTTTAAAAATGTTCGGAATGAACGTCAGATTGAAAGCCTTAGCTTGTGGGATAGCCAAGGCAAACGCTCGGTTGGCCTACATGATCTTCTCATGCGAAAACCACGCTATGTACCTACGAACGTGTCTACAAAAATACCCGGCTTACTTCTTGCCTATGATGACAGCCTGTTAATGCTCGAAGGCAAATCGTCACCGCAAGCAGTATTAATAGAAAATACTGCTATTGCGCAAACATTCAGGATTATATTTGAGATGGCCTGGCGTCATGTAAAACCACCGCTCTAACAGAATATAGAGCGAAACTGTGCGCTCACCGCTACAATGCAAGGATTGTATGTTCAAGGGCTCGCCATGGATCACTGACATTACTTTTAAGTGAGGTGTCGAGTTGAGCGACTGTATCTAGAATTGTGCTGAGCTTATGTGTAG
>JBGSPG010000041.1:0-11756 GCA_041738725.1 Saccharimonadales bacterium (SeqCode) | reverse complement strand
CAGCTGGATAGAGCATCTGTCTTCGGAACAGAGGGTCGCAGGTTCGAATCCTGCCCGGTGTACCAATGAAAAAGTCGACCCTTGTGGCCGACTTTTTCATTGGTTATTCCCGAGTGTGATCCGACCCTGCGACCAAATTTTGGTAAAAATTTACAGGTCGTAGGTACGAAGACTAACTACAAGCGCAGAAGCTTGCTTCGAGCATGCAGTGAAGGCGCCTCGAAGATAATCCTGCCCGGTGTACCAAATTTATTATGCTTAACTAGACACCAATCAGGGTGTCTTTTTGTTGTAATAAAATAATGCTAAACTATTACCATAAGAATTAAGTTAGGTTTCCGGAGTTAACAATAGAATGTTTAAAATACAAACACACTACAAAGTGATCGCCATTGCTCTATTTGTACTCGCGCTGAGTTTTGTTTCCGGTGGTAAGGCTAATGCAGCCAGTCTAACCGTAAACTCAACAGCCGACACCACCGCCGATGACGGTGCGTGTACTTTAAGAGAAGCTATCACTTCAGTTAACTCAGCAGCAGTGAGCGGTGCTACACCTGGTGAGTGTGTGGCTGGAGATGGGGTTGATGATACGATCAACCTGCCGGTCGGAACCATTACGTTGGGTTCAAGTCTGCCTCAGATGTCAGATTCCGTTAGTATTAACGGTCAGGGAATCAGTCAAACTGTAGTTAATGGTGCTGACTCAGAAGTTTTTGAAAATACTGGTAGCGGGTACGACGTTAGTATTTTTGATTTGAAGATAGTTGCTGGCCGAGGTTCTGTTATTGATATAAGCGATGTAAATTTAACTGTTTTACGTGTTGAAGTAGATAAAACAGGAGGCTCTATTCTGGCTGGTTATGGAGTAGAGTCTGTATCATCAGACGGCGGTACGTATGATGTTTCTTTTCAAGATGTTTATGTGCATGATGTACCTTCAGACGGCAACTCTACTAATGGCATTTCTATTGGCACAATTACCGGTAGTACAATCAACCTAAGCATGGACCGCGTTACCGTGTCTGATATCGACAGCGTACCAAATGTACAGGGGATAGTTATCACTACAGGGTTCTCTAACTTTGCCCTTACACCTGGAACAGTCAACGCAGATTTACAGAATATAACAGTAACTAATATTAATAGCTCAGCCGGTCAAGCTTCGGGCATATTATTGGGCAGTGGTGTAAATGGTGGTGAAGTCAGTACTGTGGCAGTCGCTCGTAATATTACTATAAGTGATTTAAGCGGCCTAGGCTCAGCTGCGTTAGCGGTTCTTGGCATTGCGGTTGGTAATAACGATACGGCAACAACTATATTGAATATGACTAACGGGCTTATAGACGGCGCCTGCGCCGTATCAGTCCCCTCTATAGGGCCGCCAACTGACGGTACACATAATCTTGAACTGAATTCTCTTGGGGGGAATGTTAGCGGTGACCCAACTTGTGCGCCCTACTTCACTCAGCCCACCGACCAAAATAACCTCACTAATATAGCCTCAACGCTGGGTACCCTCAGTGACAACGGTGGCTACGTACCAACCTTGCCACTTCTAGAAAATTCTCCTGCTGTAGATGCTGGAGTTTCAGTTTCAGGTTTAACAACAGATGCCCGCCTCGCAGCCCGCCCTCAAGGATCGGCATTCGACAGTGGAGCCTATGAAAGCCCGTACACTAAACCAGCTGCAGCCACAGCAAGTCTTGCAGACACCGGCCAAAACACCACTACGTTCGCAACGATAGCAATCACTATGCTCACGCTTGCAGCTGGCGCAATAGTCTTCAGACGCTTCTCAAATAACTAGCACCCAAGCTTCACTAAGGTTCCAACTTCTTCCACTACGGTGTACCAACCATAACCATAATGACCCCTAGGTACGGGGGCATTTTTTGTACTAAGAACGCAAATTTTACTTAAATGCTTGTCTAGTAATGTATTTAAGAGAATAATAGAACCTATGAGCGAAACGATTAAATCACCCGAAACATTTGCTGTTACTGAGATCGCCGATGAAAAAAATCGTAGGACCCGACTCATTAATGGCAATAGCGCAGCGGCTGAAGCCCTTGAGCACGACGAATTTTGGCGATTGATCGTCGGTAAATCACGTATCAAGGCATGGGAGCCATCTATAGCTGAAGATCTGCAGGAGTTTTTTGGTACCGAAGATGCACCGGATGAGCTAGTTGTGGTGTCTCCTCTGCATGACACGAGTGCTGTAACACCAATCCGTACTATGTGGGCATCATGTTGGGAGAGCCCGCACATTATACGAAGCGGTGCAAACATGTATTTACCAGCATTTTTTTGGGGAGATAACGACTGCGACGCGCTTATACGGGTAGAACAAGCGGACTGCTACACAAATATTCCACATTATGATGACCCAACTAACTGTTCATCTACCGTGTTTCGGGCAAGTCTTGCTAGATTACCGAAAGGCTTCTTGTATAACTACAAAGAGTTCTTAAGTCAAGTTGAGTCAGAAACTATGCTCGCTAATTCAGTGCAAGGGTTATCCATAAATCCCCTGGATCTTGTAAGCCAAACAGGTCTTGCAAAACTACTCAATGTCTCCAAGCAGCGTGTTAGTCAGTTAAAAGCAGCCGGAGCATTGCCTGAACCAACAGGTCTTCTTGATGAGAGTATCCCCGTATGGTCACGTGAAGTTGCGGACCAGTTTTCTGCAGAACGTAACCGAATATTAGGAAAGATTAGTTTACACGAGTAGGGTTCTAACTTTATAAACAATGCTGTACCAAGCATAACCGCAATGACCCCGAGTAATCTAGGGCATTTCTTTATCCTAAATATGATAAACTATTACCATAAGCATGTATAATCACTTTTGTAAGATTAGTAATATGTGTGATTGGGCAGAGTCTATAGTGAGGATTATGAACATAAAAACTCTATTCAAAAAAATATCAGTAGTTGCTGCTGTATTGTCTTTTTTTAGTCTATTATCTCTTTCAGTATTGACACAGAATGTCTCCGCCGCACCGACAAACATTACCCTGAGTGCAAGTGATACAACAATAAATATTGACTGGGTTGAAAGTTCTAGTGCACATGTTTCTGATTACGTTATTGAACTGAGCGGTGATGGCGGGGGTACGTGGTATACATACCCTGATGTTGTTTCCAATATTAGTACACTAGATATTCCCCGCAGCATTTTTGGCTACAATGATGTCGATATACCGATTAAAATAAAAATCACTACAGTATTTAGTGATAGTTCTACAGAGATATCATCAGTGGCCGACACTATGGTCACATCTCCGTTTACAAAAACTGATCGGTTTGCCTGAGTTAGTTATAAGCGATAGCCAGCGCAAATTGCTGGGGTTAAATCAGTGGCTTGATGGTAGCATGGGATTCTTTGAACGGAATAATCAGATTTCATCCGTGTCCGCTAATAGTGGCGGCACGGCGAAGATCAATCTAGGTGAAAGTAGCATTATCGGTGATGTAATTGACACTAATATCCAACTTCAAAATAACACTCAAAGTTCTGATTATGCGAGTGGGGGTCCAGTTTACTATGATGCGCCAAATGACAGATTAATTATGTTTTATCACGGTGAGATTTATGATCCGAGTGTGTTTAGTTTCTATTCCTACATTGGGCTAGCTGCCTCAACAGACGGCGGTGATACATTTGAGGATTTAGGGCAAATTATTCGGCCCGATATCGATATAGCTGACACAGATAGGGCAGGAGCGCTAGATGTAGGTTCAGCCACCTATGTTATAAACGGCGGATTTTTTTACGTATATCACAAAGACATGCGCGAAGACGGAACAGACGTCAGAATGGCAGTCTCTCGCGCTCCTATTGCCGATGTTCTAGATGCCGCAGCAAATGGAACAACCAGCCCTTGGCAAAAATATTTTAACGGCTCATTTAGCAGCCCTGGGGTAGGCGGTAGTGCGGATAACATTATGCCTATTACGCCTTCGTATATAAATTGGATGGATACAGTATATGTTGAAGGCCTTAATGAATATGTCATGGTCTATAGCTCAATTAATGACGGATTGATTGGAAGTATGAACTATATTACTACATCGGAAGATGGCATTAACTGGTCATTCCCACGAGAAATATACGACGATTTCTCCTCCGAAGAAATATCGTTTGTTACATTAACGTCGCCCGATTATTCCCGTCAAAGAGTCGTGACCGGTGATAATTTTGAATTATTCAGAACAGTTTCTGCAAGCCAGTACGTAAGTGGTGATAGGTGGGAAGATGCTAGAGTAGAAAAGATAAATATAAGTTTTGCTTTGGACAAACAACAGGTAAATAGCGGACCAAACCCTACTGGCGCAAACCTTGCTTCTACTGGTGAGAACACATGGCCGTATATTATTGTCTCGATCTCCATACTTGGTACAGCCACGGTTATGGTTCTACAGAGAGTTTACCGCGCTTGATGCTTTGGTACGTCCAAGAGAATACACGTCTAGCGCTACAATAGACCACGCTACAGCCATTACAGGGAAGATGAGCCAATTTCTGGTCCAGGCTTCGGCTAGGTGGCCGTGTAGAAGCAGCCAGTAGGCACGAGTGAGGCCTATAGTGGGTGAGTCGATGCCAAGTTGCTTGTAGAGAGAGAGGTTGGCGAGCCAGTGGTAGGGGACACTAAATATAATAATGTTGGCGGTGAGCGCAACAAATAGTCTGCCGCGTGGGGTCTGCAGACTAATAGCCTCTAAAAATACCTGCCATGTCTTATTCATACCTAAAATAATAACGCATACACGGCTGTGTGTATGCGTTATGTATATGTCGACGGACGATTATTGAATTTCTACAACCGCACGATCAGCATTAATGAAGCTTGGCTTCCAAATGATGTACTGCTTGCCAGCCTCAACTGGTGCTTCAAATACTATGTTCCCAGCTGCGCTTCCGCCGGTTACGAGTGAAGCTGATTCTAGAAGTGGATCAGCACCATCTCCGAGTGCGAAAGTGGTGTCAATTACCTGGCCACCTGCAGTTTGTAGACTGAAGTCATACGGTCCATAGCTTTTACTCTGCTTGTTAGCATTTTCAATTTTAACATTGGCTACAACAAATGTTTTTCCAGATTTTGCTTCGCTATATTCACCGAGTGAGCTCTTTTTTTCAACTGAGACGATAGTCATTTTCAGACCGTCGATAGTCGCACTCTCGCCAACCTTTATTTCGATATCCTTAGCTTGGCTGTCAGCTCTGCCAGTAATGTCGGTTGTTGATGAAGACGTAGATACAGTACTCGCGCTATCTATAGCTTCCTTGGTTGCCTTAGAAAGTATTACCGTGTTGACGATTCCACTGATTGTTCCAAGCGTGAATAATACAATGAAGATGATTACAGTAGTCTTCAGGTGCTTCTTGCGGTCTGCAAGTGGTCGGCCCTGCTTATCTTTTGTGACGCCTGCAAAAATAAGAATCCAGTCAACAAGTGCCCAGATACCACAGCCACCAAGGGTTAATAGTTTTGCAACACCAAGACCGGTATAGCCAAGGTAGAATCTATCAACTCCAAGGAATCCTAAAAAGTATGAAAGTAGCCAAGCTACTAGATAAGATTTATCACTTTCACCCGTTGCAGGTGTTGTTGTTTGTGGTGCACCAGCGTTTACTGGTGGTGTAGAATTTTGTTCCATAAGAACTCCTCATAATTTAATACTACTTATGTTATACCACAGTTGTATCTTGAACTACAATTACAATCTATCATACTTTCAATTTGATAATTCCGTCAGTAAATGATACTATTACCCCTGTACTTTTATAAGTATGTGAAGCTCAGCTGCCCAGCGATTATATCGCTGAAAATAGAAAATAAGCACAGGTGCTCTAACGATCTCGTTATCACAAAAGTGTATTCTAGGAACTGTAGCGTAAGTTCCAAACAAGGGTCAGTAGCTCAGCTGGTTAGAGCACCTGCCTCTTAAGCAGGGTGTCCGGGGTTCAAGTCCCCGCTGACCCTCCATTCTACTTCGTTAAAACTTCGTAGAATTAGAAATAGTAGAATGCCCTCCATAGCCTCGTGCGAAGGAGGGCTTATTATTATAGACTCATAATGATCATTTGAATCCCGGACATGCCAGGGTGTCTGGGGTGAGAACTGCCTGTGGCAGATCGCAAGAGAACTCCGCCAGCTGGCGGATTCTGGGGTCGCGGATAGTGACCAAGTCCCCCTAACCCTCTACCTAAGAACTGTCCATCAGGTTGGTTTTTCATACTGCACGCGCGTAGTGCTTGGTCACAAGCGATTTGTAGCCTAGAAGAAAAATTCTTGCTATAATCACAAGCAGAATACTACGTAGTGAGGTGAGATGTCAGACCAAAAGAAAGATAAAATCTAATGCCACGACTTCCAATATCTGGTGATGATGATGGAACCTGGGGAAATATACTCAACGATTATCTATCAGTTGAGCTTGATTCTAGTGGAAACCTCAGAAGAGCCGCTGATATTACAAACGCCCTGTCTACTGCACAGTCAGCCCAAATTGACCTAACTGCACATACACAAGCTACCACCAGTGTACATGGCATTACGGATACGTCGAATATAGTCTATAAGAACGAGCTGATGTGTAACGTTAAAGATTTTGGGGCAATTGGCGACGGTACCAACGACGATACCAGTGCGATTCAGGCGGCAATTAACGCAGGTGGTATTACGTTTTTCCCGGCAGGTAAGTATGTGCACAGCGGTTTAACGGTCAAAGACAATACCCAACTAATCGGAGTTGGATCCTCGAATAATAACTATGGTTTTCCGCCACATAATTCCGAGACGATCTCGTGGTTGACGTTAAAAAATGGCTCTGACACTCACTCTATTACAGGCCCTCCCCGTTCAGTACAGGATTCGTCCAACGTAAAAATCTCAGGCTTATTGATAGATGGCAACAAGGACAACCAAACGGTTGCCGGCCACGGAATTTATATTCAAGAATCAGCTACTGGTGAAGAGGCGATGTGGCTTATTGAAAATTGTTGGGTGTATGGCACTAAGGGAAAGGGCATATATATTGGACAGAATCGTCGGGCCGTTACGATATTTAAAACACTCGTAACTCGCAGTGAAGATATCGGCATTCATGTAGGTAGCTCTGACTGTACGCTATTTAAGGCATTGGTCGGGTTTGCCGGGAATAATGATCCTGATGCTGGTGTAGGCGATCCACTTGAAGTAAAGCCGGCAATCAAAATTAGCGACTGGGTTACTAGGTTAATCGGCTGCGATGCATGGCGGTCTAAGGTGGGTGTTTTAGTTGATGCAAATGTGGCTGCAATCGAGATCATCGGTTGTGGATTTGATCGACACAATGAGCACGGAATTTATATTAGCGCAGGGGTTCGAGGGGTCAGTATTATTGGTAACAGACTCGGAATTAACTCGCAAGAAGCCGATGATTTGTACGACCATATACATGTAGCAGGGCCGAATGATAGAACAGTTACAATTACAGGTAATCAGTTTACGCATTTGGAACCGGGTATTACTAATCGAGTCCAGAATGCCATATTTGCGGAGGTTGGGGCTAACGTAATGGGATCTGGCAATATATTTGTGAGTGACAGCGCATTTGCAAGTGGCAGGGTTAATGAAAAATCGCGCTTCCCTGATCTAGCAATTCCTGCTACTCAGACAATTACACTTCATAGCCGCGAGACAACTATCAGCAATATACCTGCGGGTGTACAGGAGTTCGGTGGCGTTAACAGTTTTAGAACCAAGATTGATATTACTTTTGCGGATGAAGTCCGGCTTATAGCCGTAGTGAAGACAGGCTTTTTGGGCAATTCCGGGAGCAATATAAGGCTACAATATTCAACCGATGATGGGGTTAACTGGGACTATTTTGATGGTATAAGTGGACCCAATGTTGGAATTGGCGTAGCTGGGTTACGCGACTCTGGGTGGATTACGGTACCTGTCGACGCTCGTGCAGATGTACAACTAAGATTAGTAACAGCAAGTGGAGACGCTGCTGCAGATCCCGTAATTGGTACTGTTCAAGCCCAATTTAGGTAGGGTGTACGGCGCATGGACGTTCGTTAAATAGCTCAAGACTATTGAAGAACACTGGTTTTCTTCAGTTTATGCCTGTTAAAGGCAGAGTACTTACTGAATATATTGTGCTATCAACAGATAAAAGTTATAGTAAAGCCATAATCATTTTAAAAGGAGACTAAATGTCTGGAATTTTATCAACACTCGCTCAGGTTTCGAGCGATTACAACACAAGTTATTCAACCTATAGTACTACTACAACTACAACGGACCCAGCCGCAGCTGCCGCAGCGATGACTATAATTCTTGTTGCGCTTGTAATTGGATTACTCATCTATATCTTTATAAGTGTTTGTCTTATGAAGATCTTTAAAAAAGCTGGTCGCAAAGACGCTTGGGCAGCCTTCATCCCAATTTATAATATGTATGTCTTCTTCGAAGTTGCAGGCCGACCTGGTTGGTGGGCATTCCTATCTCTAATTCCTATGGTTGGTGGAGTTGCCGCAATGATTACGCAGATTATAGGTAGTCTCGATATGGCGAAATCATTTGGTAAATCAACAGGCTATGGCATTGTGCTTGCACTGTTCCCACTCATCGGGTATCCAATGCTAGCATTCGGCAGCGCATCGTATAGTGGCCCAGCAGGTCCGGATGCTAAACCTTCGGCTGCTCCAATGGGTGCAACGCCACCAATGCAGGCTCAGTCAGTTCAGAACTTCCAAGATGTCCAACCTACTCCTATGCCTCAAGCTCCTGAGGCACCAGTAGCGCAGGAACCTACAGAAGAACCACGAGACCCACAGTCACCACTCGTATAGATAGTGAGTCGGTTTAGTAATTACAGAGATCAGCTCAGGCTGATCTCTTGTTTTTAATACTACCTCTGTTAGTATTATAAGACATGAAGATTCTAAGTGGTTCAGATTTAGCAGATTTTATTAAAGAACGTCAAGCCAAGGCGGTCCGTGGTTTGCGTCAGTCCAATGGTGTACAGCCAAAGCTCGCGATTGTTGTAACTGCAGACGATCCGACTATAGAAATCTACACTAGGCTTAAGAAGCGATACGGTGCAGATATTTTGGTTGATGTTGATATCCACCGTGTAAAGCAACCTGAAGTTACCCAGCTTATTACCGCACTCAATACTGATGAATCGGTTCACGGGGTGATAGTGCAGCTTCCGCTGGCTGATCCATCTCAGACATCTGAGATTCTAAATTTGGTTAGTCCACTCAAAGACGTTGATGCGCTTGGTAGTAAGCCCGAATATGATGCGGCAACCCCGACTGCTATTTTGTGGTTACTTGCTGGCTATGGCACCGATTTCCGCGATAAGAAGGTGGTACTAGTAGGTAGGGGCAAGTTGGTCGGGCGACCACTTGAGATTATGCTTAAAAATTCAAACGTAGACGTCGTCTCCTGTGATGAATCTGAAGATGTCGAAGCTGCAGTCAAAACTGCCGATATTATAATAACCGCCACAGGCAAGCCTGGCGTCCTGACTTCAAAAATGATTCCTCAAGGTGCTGTAGTCGTGGATGCGGGCGTAGCAGTAGAATCAGGTGTAACAGTAGGTGATTTATCCGAAGACGTCTACACACGGGACGACCTTACAATAACCCCTAAAAAAGGCGGTGTCGGCCCCCTCACTGTCTGCGCCCTGTTCGAAAACGTCATCAAGGCCGCTAAGGCTACCATAAAATAGCATCCTCAACATAATATTGCCTCGTCATCCCTGCGCAGGAATGACAAAATACTACCCCGTCATCCCGTACTTGATACGGGATCCAGTGATACATAAAATCAATAAGTGTCTTTGTCTTCTCTAGGAACTAAGGTCTACGATCTAAATCAGCTTTCCAAAGCTGATTTAACTCGTTCAGCAACCTGACGAGGCGTCATCTCTGCCTTCACGATAAACGAACTGACATTCAAATCAGCAAGCGACTTCGGTGCTTCTTCCTCACCCATATTAGTAAGTACAATCACAGTGATGTCCTTGCCCCATGGTTTCTTTCTGAGCTCTGCGAGCATCGCATCACCGTTCATTTCGGGCATCATAAGGTCAAGTAGAATAATATCTGGCTTAAATGATTCAACTAACTCAAGGCCAATTTTGCCATTTTCAGCTGTCTGCACTTCATAGCCATCGGTCTCAAACTTGAGCCGATACATCTGAGAAATAGCTATGTCGTCTTCAATAATTGCAACTTTTACAGAACTCATACTGGATACCCTCTTTCGTAGTTGTATATCTCTATGCTAGAGAAAAAACATAATCTTATCAAGGCCTTAATTAAGTTCAGCTAAAATAGATTCAATTCTTTCAACAATTTTTTGAGGAGTTGAGTTAGATTTTACAATAAAATCCGCAACCCCAAGATGCCAGAGTGTCCGGGGTGCCTCATCTCGACTGATATTGGTCAGAATGATGACTGGAATAGATTCACCCCAATCTGTTGATCTCAGTTCTCTAAGCATTTCATCCCCGTTCATGCGAGGCATCCTCAGATCAAGCAGTATCAACTGGGGTAACTCACGCTCAAGCATAGCCATGCCTTCAATTCCATCGCCAGCTTCACATACCTCAAACCCAGAATGCTTCAGTTTAAAGCTATACATCCCTCGAATCGCCACCTCATCCTCAATAATCGCAATTTTCTTTTTTGTGCCATCTGTCATTCAACTAGCATAACAAAGATATCTTCAACACGTGTATGCATATCCGAATAAATACATTGACATATCAGTACAAGAATGCTATAATTTGACACAGTTTAGATAATATTTACAAATAGGCATAAGCGTTACACTGAAACTTGTTATTCGGTAGCGCTGTGCCTATATTTTATGGAAGCAATATGGAAAAAAAATTAGAAAACAATTGGCGACAGACTGTGGAGCAACTTGAGTTGTCTGATACACCAACTCTCGTAGTAGATGCAAATATTATACGAAAGAACATCAGTAGCCTTAAGCAGGCGCTCCCAAGGGTGAAGATTTATTATGCAATTAAAGCACTCTCAGACGAAGTTGTTTTACGAGTGGTTGAAGATTTAGTCGACGGTTATGACATCGCATCGCTAGGTGAATTTAATGCAGTAAGAGAAGTCTCGACTAAACCTATATTATTTAGTAATCCAGTTAAGATCCCCGGCCATATTGAAGAAACGTTTAATGGGGGTGTCGATCGTTTTGCGTTTGATTCAATAGTAGAATTAGATAAGATTGCAAAAGACGCACCCGGCTCAGAAGTGTACTTAAGACTAAAGGTCTCTGATTATGGTAGTGCCTTCCCGCTCTCTAAAAAGTTCGGTGCTGATGAGAATCATGCCGTAGCGTTTTTTGGACATGCCGCAGAGTTGGGACTAAAGCCTATCGGTGTAACATTTCATGTTGGTTCACAATCAGAAAATGTAAAAACATGGGAGAGTGCTATTGAAACAGCGGGGAAGGTGATTGAGCGGCTCGAAAACGCTGACTTCGATGTGAGATTCCTAGATATCGGTGGAGGTTTTCCTGGACGGTATTCCGATCAGACTATGAGTTTAGATGTGTTAGCAAGCGCTATTAATAGTGCACTTAAAAAACATATCCCTCAGAAGGTAGAGTTATACGCAGAGCCTGGTAGATACATAGTTGCAGATGCCGCGGTAATGGTTACTACCGTAATTGGTAAGGCCAGTAGATCAGGCCAAGATTGGCTATACCTAGACGTTGGTG
>JBGSPG010000032.1:0-5674 GCA_041738725.1 Saccharimonadales bacterium (SeqCode) | reverse complement strand
CGTAACTGATAAGTTCAAGGTTAAGTTACTCCCCGAGCAGCTTACTATTCAACTGCTTACAAAATCGTAGGTAGTTAGATGGGTTTAATTAAAAACAGACTCATGTGAGTCTGTTTTTAATAAAGAGAGAGGTGATCTTACAGAATACCTTTTTTCTTGAGTGTTCGAATACCCTGAGTGCTAATCTTCATGGTAACTTTTTTGCCATCCATCATAAAAGTCTTTTTTTGTAGATTTGGCTTCCAAACCTTTTTTGTGTGACGCATTGAAAAGCTGACATTATTGCCAAATTGCTTTCCTTTACCTGTGAGTTCACATTTCTGTGCCATAAATTACTTTCGTATATGTTAATAGTTTCAATGTCCTATACTACTGTTTTTTGGCCTCGAGGTCAAGAGCGATAGATTTATGAATACTTGATATACTAGAAGTGCCCCAAGAGACAATAGTTGATTTCCTGAATATATTTCAATGGGGAGCCTAATATTTATGTTGTCCGTGGATGGCATGTGAGGGCACCCACCTGGATTTTCCAGGTCAAATCAACTATCTATCCGGGGCATTTTGCACCCAAATGGTATGTTTTCGGGGTGTGGCGCAACTGGTAGCGCGTACGGCTGGGGGCTGTGAGGTCGCAGGTTCAAGTCCTGTCCCCCCGACCAGATTGAAATCTCTCAGATGAAGAAACTCTATGCTGATGTATGTTCGGTGATGCATCCCCAGCGTTTCGAACGTGGTTTAGTGTATACGATAAATATGGCACCCACTAACTACTTTTGTGGCTATCACCATTCGACCCTGTTATTATATAGCTATGAAAAATGTAATCCTTGTTTCTGATAGCCCTGAAAATCAGGAGAATTAAAAATGACACTAGAAAAAGAAAATAATAACATACCAAAGAGGTTTTATCTTCTTATGTTAATTCCTGTGTTTATGTTCGGTGCACTAGGTGCGGGGATGAGCCTCATAGGCGAGAATCCAAATCCTTTGTCAGGATTTCTATGGGGGGTTGGCATAGGGGCGGTGATATGCTTTGCAACGGTAATTGGTATGTTCGGCTGGGAGTGGATCAAAAAGGAGGCGAACAATGGAAAGATATTGCCATTCATCCTGGTTGGTTTTATCGCAGCCGTCGGTATAAGTGGATTTCTTGCTATAAATCTAGGCAAACCAAGTTGTGAGGAGTCATCAGCAGAACCGTATAGTAGTTGTATCCAGTATGCAGATGACGGATTTGAGACTACCAGCTCTCAGAAATGGGATAAGTTTTGGGGTACTTTACCAATTACGGCTATCATAACCTCGCTTATAGGTGTGATAGTGCGTAATGAGATGGAAAAGAACAAGGAGAAGTAAGGATTTAGTCCAAAGTTGTTAATATACTTAGGATATGACACTGATACTCGCTTTTTGGAGTGAGGGTCTGTCGTAGCTAGTGTAGAATAGCTTCGACCGGACTAATCCTGTTATAATAGAAAATGCTAGATTACTAGGTGATCACCTCGATTTATTGAGGAGGAAAGTCCGGGCAGCATAGGACAAGACAGTTGCTAACGGCAACCGGAAGTGATTCTAGGGAAAGTGCCACAGAAACGAAACCGCCCGCTGTGCGGAACACAGCATTTAACAATTTAGCAGGTAATATTTAGCAGAAATTTATCAGAGTACAGGTAACAGACACATTCAGTCTGCATTCTGATACCGATAAACTTCTGTAATCTGACACCTGCTTCCTGGCAAATATTGTGCTTCGCACAGTGGGTAAGGGTGAAACGAGTGGGGTAAGAGCCCACAGCCGACCACGGTGACGTGGAAGGAAGGTAAACCCTGTCTGCTGCAAGGAAATGTGCTTACATAAGGCTGTCCGCCGTGAGTGCGTTATAAGACCCGCTTGATCTTACTGGCAACGGTAAGGCTAGATAGATGATCATCCACGACAGAACCCGGCTTATCGGTAATCTAGTTTAAAAATAACTCCTGATGTAGGAGTTATTTTTAAATCGAGAAGGTGAGTAGTTGTTATTTGCCTGCGAGTACAACAAGTTCTTTAATGGCTGCAGGTTCAGATACTGCTAGTTCAGATAGAATCTTACGATCTACTTCTATTTTTTGGTTCTTTAAACCATTCATGAATACACTGTAGCTCATGCCATGTTCGCGAACTGCAGCATTGATACGTGTGATCCAGAGACTACGGAAGTCTCGTTTTTTATTGCGTCGGTCTCGGTACGCGTACTGCAGTGAGCGAATAACTGCTTGACGGCCTAGTTTAATAGAACTACGACGAGCATGCTGCATGCCCTTTGTCTGCTTCATTATCTTCTTGTGCTTTTGGTGGCCTGGTACGCCTCTTTTAACTCGCATAAATACTCCTTATTCCTTCTCTGATACTATGCGCCTAGTGCGCGTTTAACGTTAGAAACATTACTTTTACTAACACCGTGTGCACGAGCGTTATTACGTTTGCGGCCGGCTGATTTTTTAGACAAAAGGTGATTGCCAAATGCTTTTTCGCGCATAAGCTTACCGGTACCGGTTTTTTTAACACGCTTTGCCGTGCCCTTGTGAGTCTTAATTTTTGGCATTGGTACTTCTCCTATAAGTGATCGTTAGATTGCGACCAGCTAGTTGTGCTGGTTGGTCCACTATTGCGACATCCTCAAGTTTTGAGGAAATTCGTTCAAAAAGTGTGAACCCGAGCTCTTTATGTGCGTTCTCTCTACCGCGATATAGTAACATAACTTTAACCTTGTGACCAGCCTCTAAGAACTTTTTTATGCGACTAATTTTAATTTCAAGGTCATTATCACCAATTCGCATACCAAGTCTGATCTGTTTTATGTCTACAACCTTCTGCTGCTTCTTCTGTTGCTTCAATTGTTTGGTTTTTTCGTACTTATACTTACCCCAGTCAACAATACGTGCCACAGGGGGGTTTGCGTTTGGGGAGACTTCAACAAGATCAAGTCCTGCAAGTTCGGCACGTTGGAG
This sequence comes from Saccharimonadales bacterium (SeqCode), assembly GCA_041738725.1. Classification (GTDB taxonomy): domain Bacteria; phylum Patescibacteriota; class Saccharimonadia; order Saccharimonadales; family UBA7683; genus JAGOUG01. The sequence continues at coordinate 2,680 of JBGSPG010000032.1, read as the reverse complement.
GGCTTCACTCTTGGAAAGCACGCCGAGCTGCTCACCGTTTTCATCTATTATTCGAAGTTCAGTCGCTCTAATCGCGTGATTCATCCGTGTTTTTTCTGGCTTGGCTATCGGGGGCTCCTTATTACTGCGTTTCTACGTACGTTTGAATAAGTGTATCACATCTGTTGAATATGATCAACGGGGCCTATATTGCAGTGCCTCACTAATGTGTTCTATTTTGATTGTTGGCTCCGCACCAAGGTCGGCTATAGTTCGAGCTACCCGGATAACCTTCATATAGCTGCGGGCTGACAGGCTGAGTTTGGCGCTGGCTTGTTCCAAAAATAGTTTAGAATCAGGGGTGAGCTGCGCATCTTTTAAAATTTCACGGTTTGTCATATGGGTATTGTAGCGAGTATCGGTTTTAAAACGTTTAGCCTGAATATCCCGAGCAGACTGTATGCGCGTGAACATTTGATCACTCTCTGAAATACCGGTTGATTCACGAAGAAGGTGCTTGTGTTCAACTTTTTGAACACTCACTACTAAATCTATTCTGTCGAGTAGGGGACCAGATATTTTTTTGCTGTACTGATTAATCTGATGGGGCGTACAGCTACATTCGTGATCAGGGTCTAGGTAGTAGCCGCAGGGGCAAGGGTTCTGTGTTGCAACCAGCATAAAATCTGCCGGAAAGGTCACGGTATCTTGAATACGGGCGATTGTTACAACGCGGTCTTCAAGTGGCTGTCGAAGTGATTCGAGGCACGAACGGGCGTATTCAGGCAGTTCATCTAAAAAGAGAATGCCTTTATGGGCAAGGCTTATCTCACCTGGCTTCGGGTTTTTGCCACCACCTATTAGCGCAATACTGCTTGCGGTGTGGTGCGGTGATCGAAACGGTCGTTTGGTTGCTACTGTGTCAGTAACCTCACCAGCTAGGCTGTGAAGCTTTGTTATGGCTATGATTTCTTCATAGGTGGGCTCGGGCATGATTGAAAGCAGCGCCCGGGCCATCATCGTTTTACCTGCGCCAGGAGGACCTGTCAGAAGTATATTGTGATTACCCGCAACCGCAACCTCTAACGCTCGCTTAGCATGTTGCTGTCCATATATGTCTGAAAAGTCGACATCGTTAATACGGCTGTTGGCCATATCTTTTTTCCGTACATAAGGCTGCAGTTTTGTGGGGTCGCAGAGCTGCTTGGTTAGTTCTAGTATAGTATCAACTGCAATGATATCTATGCCCTTCACGAGTGATGCCTGCTGGGCATTCGCTGAGGGTGCAAATATTCGCTTAATACAGTTTCTTTTAGCTACTTCAACATGGCTAATTATGCCACGTACAGCACGTACTTTTCCGTCGAGCGAAAGTTCGCCAACAAATAACGAGTCGGCTAAAAGGGTGCTTGGTATTTGCTGACTGGCGGCAAGTATTGCAACCGCCATGGGCAGGTCGTAACATGAACCATCTTTAGGTAAATCAGCGGGTGCAAGGTTGAGTGTTATGCGCTTACGGGGCATCACGAGTTCGCTATTTTTTATACTGCTTCGAATACGTTCTTTCGATTCGTCGATGGCTTTGTTGCCGAGCCCAACAATTACAACCGAGGGGAGTCCATTGGTAATATCACATTCGACTTCGATGAGTCTGCCATCGAACCCGACGTGCGCCGCGGAATGTACCTTAGCTAAGACCACTGCCCCTCCAATACTTGTAGTAATAATAGCAGACAAGTGTCATATACAAAAGAAAACAACGGCCTGCGAGGAGCCGTTGTTTCAAGGGTTTATCTTTTTGTTTTGAGCACTTTTTTTATTCAAGTGCCACCATCATAATAATCGTCTTAAAAGCTTATGTCAACAATAAATCACACAAAAAAATATGAAGTTATCCACATGCCGTTTGCTCTACGTGGGAGGTCTCTCTCTTAATGCGCTACAGTGTCTAAATAACGCACGATATATATTGCGCAGATATGTGTTGTGGGTGGGTGTACGGTGACCACTCAATGCAGTTTGGTATGTTTCTTATACATATGAACACATAAAGCAGACAGACACATTAGGTGGGCATAGCCGCCATACAGCTGGCTGTGCTAGAACCCTGCCTATGCAGAGCAAAGCAGGGCCAGTGCGCCTGCTCGGTACATAATGTGTTCGGGTCGTAATATTGCGTGACCGTATGCATATGAAGGCCTGCGTGTGACTATGTGCGTAGTTCGATAGACTTACATACAGAAGGGCCGACCCATCAGCTAGTTAAGACGAGCTGCGTACTAGCTATCCTACTGAATACATAAATATATTCGTTACGTTCTTTAGTTAATTTTACGTATATACCTGTACAAAATTGGCGGTCAAATCACACCAGGGGGGCACGTTAGTGTTCAAATCTTAAGATGAGAATGCTAAAAATGTAATTATTACAACTTTAATATTATGAATATAACAGATAAATGTTGTATATAGTACATTTCAATTAACTTGATAATACAAAATGATAGTGCTATTGTTTATATAGCCCTTCGGGGTTGCACCTTTCTTATATTTTTACCGTTTATATAACGGTCTAGCGCCCTCTTATGGGGGCGGTCAGTCACTGCTAGAGTATTCAAGCGCTACAAAAGTAATTAAGTTGGCGGATTTGATACTCTAGCTTTTTTGTATCTAATTTTATAAATTTCTGCTTGAATAGTAC
>JBGSPG010000003.1:0-6757 GCA_041738725.1 Saccharimonadales bacterium (SeqCode) | reverse complement strand
AGCAGCGGGGTAATTACTTCAAAACTAGGATTTTCTGTAGTTGCACCGATCAGTGTGATTAAGCCTGATTCTACGTATGGCAAAAACCCGTCTTGCTGAGCCTTGTTAAAACGGTGAATTTCGTCAACAAACAGTAGTGTGCGCTGGTCTATCCGCCAGTTTAGCGTGGCGCGTTCGATTACTTTTGTGATGTCGGCTTTTTTTGCGGTTACGGCTGAAAGTTCAATAAAGTCAGTATTAAGCTCACTGGCAATAATCCGAGCCAGTGTAGTTTTGCCAGATCCGGGTGGTCCCCAAAATATGAGCGACGTTGGCTGCTTCTTTTTTATGATTTCACGAATAATCTCGCCATCTTTTGTAAGGTGGTGTTGGCCAACAAAATCATCAAGATTTTTTGGTCTCATTCGCTCTGCGAGTGGCTTGTCCATACAGCGATTATACGCTGTTAGACATCAATTTTTGACGTAACTGTAGTAATTACCTGCTGGGTTATATCGTCTAATCTGGTTGTTGATGATGTGGTGTAATCAGAGTCATCTAAAAATCCTTCTTCTTGCAGACAGCCGTAAATTACTGGTAGAGGGTTACTGAAGCCATGTGCTTTTGCAGAGATTGGGATTACGCCACCACGCTGGTAACGCTCAGCTTTTGAGTTCTTGCCAGATTTAAGTTGTAACCTAGCATTCGGTGCATCAAATGGGACTCCGGCACCGATCATTAGGCCACTGTCCCAGTTTGGGTTACGATCATCAGCAATCAGCATTCGTGCTTCTTCTCGGCTGAGTGCGAGTCTGCCGTCCCAGCCAGTAACGCAGCGATGTAGTGCCCGCTTTCCAAGTAATACAGGAACGAGTTCTACGAGTGTACTGCGAACTTTTTCTACTTGAGTTGAATCGTCATAGAGAATTTCACGCAGTGATTCTAGGTAGAGTTCATAATTTTCACCCATTGGAGAACCGTCTGCCGCAGCTTCCCAGTGGGGTAATTCAAGTAACCGTAGTTGTGCCTGAATAGAATAAGGAATACCACGTTGGTGACTCGCTTCATGTCCGCTTGTATGGAGAAAATCTACCTGATCAATAGTATCTTCAAGTAGCTCCTTAGCTCTACCGAAGTGGTATACACGTTGATCTAGCTCATCTGCAAATGCTAGATCTATGTACATCTCAGCGGCGATGAGTATTCGGGGAGCCTCTGAAGATGATTCGAGCACCTCAAGTGAAGCCCTTAGTGATTTGGCCGAAGGGCGATCATTGCCACTTTGCCTATATCGTTCAATATGGCTGGTCGCCTGGGGTCGGTGTGCTCTCATATAACATGATTATACAACAAAAGTATGTAAATGTAAATTATTATCTGATTTGAATAATAGACGTTAAGAAATAGATGGGCTACATCTGGTATTTCTGTAGTGTATATGCTATAATCTGAGATAACGTATTACTAATGCGCTCCGTACAAAATTAGGTGCGCATTTATTATTTAAAGGAACCACATGTCTCAAGATCCAAGTAAAATTAGAAACATCGCTATAATTGCGCACGTTGACCATGGTAAGACTACGCTTGTTGATGGTCTACTAAAGCAATCTCAGACTTTCCGTGATAACCAGGCTGAAATGAGCCAAGATTTAATTATGGACAGTGGCGACCAAGAACGTGAGCGGGGTATTACTATTACGGCTAAAATTACTGCCGTTCAGCACAACGACTACCGCATTAATATTATTGATACACCGGGACATGCAGACTTTTCTGGTGAGGTGGAACGAACGCTTAATATGGCCGATGGCTGTATTTTAATTGTAGACGCCCAAGAAGGCCCAATGCCACAAACTAAGTTCGTACTAACAAAAGCACTTGCTAATGAGCTCAAGCCAATTGTGGTGATCAATAAAATTGACAAGCCTGGATCACGGCTTCAAGAGGTAGAAGACGAACTTGCAGACTTGTTCCTAGAGCTTGCTGTACACGAAGATCAGCTTCATTACCCAATTTATTATGCAATCGGACGTGAAGGTAAAGCCTGGAAGGATCTTCCTACTGATGCATCTGCAGACGCAGACCTAGAGGATATTTTTGATGCCATCATCAATGAAGTGCCTGCTCCAAAAGTTGAGTTTGAAAAGCCTTTTCAGATGCTTGTAACTGCGCTTGCTCACGATAACTTTAAAGGCAAATACGCAATTGGCCGCATCAGCCGCGGTGCCATTAAAACTGGTGATCAAGTTTCTGTCTGTAAAAAAGACGGCACAATCATAAAGAGCAAAGCGGAACTTATATTTATGAGCCGAGGAGTTAGCAAGTTCGAGGTTGAATCGGGGATTGCTGGTGATATTGTACAAATTACTGGTCTGAAAGATGTTCAAATTGGTGAGACTGTTGCCGACGCAACCAACCCAGAAGCCCTGCCAGTTCTAGAGGTAGAAGCACCAACACTTCAGGTCTATGTTGGTCCAAACACCAGTCCCTTTAAAGGGCTTGAGGGTGATTTTAGTACTTCTAGACAAATCGGTGACCGCTTAGAGCGAGAGCTAGAAGTTAATATTGGGCTTCGTGTCGAAGCGCAGGGCATTGGCTACTTGGTTTCTGGACGTGGTGAGCTTCACCTTTCCGTGTTAATTGAAACTATGCGCCGTGAAGGCTATGAGTTTGAAGTTGGCCGTCCTCAGGTTGTTACCAAAGAAGAAGATGGTCAAACTATGGAGCCACTCGAAGAGCTCATTATTGAAGTACCTGCTGAACATGCTGGTGCTGTACAGATGGAACTTGGTAAACGCCGCGCCGTTCTAAAAGAACAGTTTGTAACTTCTCAGGGTGCAACAAAGCTCATTTACGAACTTCCTACACGCGCACTACTTGGTCTGCGTAATATTCTGATTACCAACACTAAGGGCACAGTAATAATGAATAGTCTTACAATCGGCTACCAAAAGGAAAGTCCTGCACTGCAGCAGCTTCGAAATGGAGTATTAATTTCATTCGAACGAGGTACAGCAACACCGTACTCACTTGAAAACGCCCAAGAACGTGGCACCTGTTACGTTGGCCCTGGTGAAAAAGTCTATGCCGGACAGGTTATTGGCCTTAATAACCGTGGTGACGACCTAGAAATCAACATCGTCAAAGAGAAGCACCTAACTAATATTCGAAGCTCAAGCTCAGACGGTATCGTACACCTTACGCCGCATATTGTACTCAGCCTAGAAGAATGTCTCGATTTTATAGAAAATGACGAGCTTTTAGAAGTTACTCCACTCAACCTTCGTCTTCGTAAACGAGAACTTGACCCCAACAAACGTAAACGCCTCAAAAACTCGTAGTTATACCATAAAATATATTATACAAGGACAGTCTCTAAATCAGGGACTGTCCTTGATGTTAATACTAGTAGCAGTGTGTTTAGCCGGCTTGCCAACCAGGATTGCAGTTGATACTGTAGAGATAATGACTCAGTCAAACAAGCAACCGATTATTCAGCTTAAAAAGCTTACGAAGAAGTTTGGGAATTTTCGGGCGGTTGACTCTATAACGCTCACTGTTGAAAAAGGAATGATATTTGGATTCCTTGGTCCGAATGGTGCAGGTAAGACGACTACAATTAGCATGATTATGGGCCTGCTGGGTAATACAGAAGGGCAGATTAAACTTTTCGGCCTAGATAATGCCCAGTATGATACCCAGAACAGAGCGGATATTGGGTTCCTAGCAGGTGATATGGCGCTTGACGGTGGCTTAACGGGATGGCAAGAACTCGAATATTTTGCTCGCTTTCGTGGTGACTTTAATAAAGAGTATATTTCTGAACTTGCCAATCGACTACAGTGCGATCTTACGCGAAAGATCAAAAAGCTGTCACGAGGTAATAAACAAAAGGTAGGACTAATTGCCGCACTGATGCATAAGCCACAACTTCTGATTCTAGATGAACCAACTAGTGGTCTTGATCCGCTCGTGCAAGCAGAATTTAATGAAATTATTCATGAACACAAAAAGGCGGGTCGCACAGCATTTATTTCTTCTCATGTACTGAGTGAAGTTCAACAGATATGTGATCAGGTTGCATTCATAAAAGAAGGCAAGCTGATTATCAACACGCCCTTAAAAGATCTATTTAAATCTGCCCCAAAACAAATTGAAGTTACGCCGAACGGAAAGTTAGTTGTTGATTTTGCTAATCTGTCTGGTGTACTTGGCATCGTTGAATCCAGTAGCACCATTCGGTTTACGTATAGTGGAAATATAGGCCAACTTATGAAGTTTCTTTCAGGTCAACCAATGAAGGATCTCACCATTACAGATGCAGATCTTGAGACGGTCTTCATGAACTACTACGAAGGAGTTCAGAATGCTTAGTTCCATCACTTTAAAGACTGTGTTTGAAAAGCGTTGGAGTACACTAGTTTGGTTCCTTGGTTTGTTTGCAACTACGGTACTCATAATGCTGATATTTCCGACGCTCAGAGATACTCTCGGAAAGGCACTTAACGATGTACCGGATTCTATAAAAGGAATACTTGGTGATGCGCAGACGTACCAACGTATTAACGGTTTTATAGACATTCAAGTACTTGCACAAATGGTCTTCATGACCATAATTTTCGGGGTAATACTCTTCACTGGGGTGCTTGCTGGTGATGAAAATGACGGGATACTTCAGACGCTGCTCGCACACCCAGTTAGTCGCACACGAGTGTACGTAGAAAAGTTAGCTGGCGCAAGTTTGCTACTTGCGATAGTGAATTCGTCTGTGTTTTTTGGTATTTGGATCGGCGCACTACTCGTGGGTGAATCGGTTGATTTACTACGACTCGCGCTCGCCTGTACAATGTTATATCTGGTTACGTTTGTATTCGGTGCAATAGGGTTTTGTCTTGGAGCGGTAACAGGCAAGCGTGGTTTTGCTGGTGCAATTGCTGGTGCCCTGGCCTTCTTTAGTTACCTTATAACAAACCTCACCCCCACGGTGAAGCTACTTGAGGGCGTTAACAAGTTTTCACCATACGAATACTTTAATAAGCCCACAATTTTGGACAATGGTGTTCAGATAGGTGATATTGCTATTCTTTTGGCAATATCACTAGTGTTCATTGCAGTGGGTTATATCGGTTTCACAAAACGAGACATTCCGCTTAAATAACTCTGCTATTATTGGTGTGTGAAGAAGTTATTTTCGGTATTGATTGTCGTACTTAGCGCGCTGTTTTTAGCAGCACCTGTACGTGCTCAAAATTTACAAAACTTCACAATCAACTCGTTCGAGGCCGATTACTATGTGACGCGTAACGAAAAAAATGTATCGCAGGTAAAAGTTGTAGAGAAGATTGTAGCTGAATTTCCGGAGTATGATCAGAACCATGGAATAGAGCGAGCACTTCCCCTGAAGTACAAAAACAACAGTTTAGATTTGACTATACAGTCTGTCAAAAAAGACGATGGACAGAATTGGAACTATAGTTCGGAAGATAAAAACGATAACAGGGTCTTAAGAATAGGTGATGCCGACACGTATGTACGTGGTCGCCAGACGTACATACTGACCTATACTCTCAGAGACGTGATGACGTTTTACGATGACCACGATGAATGGTACTGGGATGTTAACGGTGATCAGTGGCAACAACCTGTCGAGTTGGTGAGAGCAACTATTCATCTGCCGAGTGAGATTGCCGCGAAGCAGACCAGACAACCAGTGTGTTTCACGGGTTCGTATGGAGTAGCAGGCTCAGACTGCACAGTGACAACTGAGACCACGAGCGACGAGACTATCACCCAGGTAAGTACTACAAAAACATTGAATGCTGGCGAAAATGTAAGTTTTGTAATGGGCTTTACATCAGGGATATTCACTAAATATGCTATGGATCCGCGTGTCGTTATGTTGCTGATTATTGGAGCAATATGTTCACTACTGATTCCACCGCTCGTGGCCCTCGTTGTTATGTATAAGAAGTGGAAGAAGCTCGGTAAGGACCCGGCGGGCAGAGGTGTAATAGTTCCACAGTATTCACCGCAGAAAAATATGAATCTACTTTTGGCTAGCATGATACTTACGGAAAAAATGGAAACGAAAGCCATCTCGGCAACAATGCTTGATCTATGTATACGGGGTTACCTAAAACTGTATGAAGTATCTAAAGACAAGCTGATCGGAAGCTCAACAGAGTATGAGGTTGAGTTACTAAAGCAAGTCAGCGATCTCACTGCCGAAGAACAGAAGGTAGTCACGATGCTCTTTAAGGACGCCGGACAAACACAGGTCGGTGTCAGGGTGAATCTGAATGATCAGAAGAATAAACTATACACCGAAGTTGAGCAGTTACAGCGAGACTTAAATAGCAAGGTAGTATCTGCTGGTTACTTCCAAAAAGATCTGCAAAAAGCACGTGGAATGTACAGTGGCTGGGCAGTGGTACCGCTCGTATTGGGGATCATCTGTATCTTTGTATTCCCGCCACTTCTAATTACGGTTGGTATAGGGCTAATCAGTGCATCGATAATAATGTTTGTCTTCAGTGCATTCATGCCGGCTCGTACAGTACAGGGTGTTGAGGCGAAAGAATATCTTCTTGGCTTAAAGGAGTATATGAACTTAGCGGAGAAGGATAGAATTGCGTTTTTGCAGGGGCCGCAGACTGCCGAGAAGATCGACACATCAGATAATAAGAAGATGGTAAAGCTCTACGAAGCCCTTCTGCCATATGCTATGTTGTTTGGAATTGAAAAAGAATGGGCCAAACAATTTGCAGGTCTGTACG
>JBGSPG010000115.1:0-9803 GCA_041738725.1 Saccharimonadales bacterium (SeqCode) | reverse complement strand
GACTCTGGAATATGAAGCTCCTGGCGAGTTCCCACAAGTTAAGCTGGACGACAATAAGATTCGTCAGGTGATGATGAACATGGTGGACAATGCAATTTATTACACACCCGCAAATGGTACAGTTCAGATTCAGCTATATGTAAATGCTGACGATGTTGTGTTTAAAGTTGTAGATACCGGTATTGGTGTGCCGAAAGAAGAGCAGCATAAACTGTTTACTAAGTTCTTCCGGGCCGGTAACGCCCGAGTTGCCCGTCCAGACGGAACTGGCCTCGGTCTATTTATGGCCCAAAAAATTATCGTAGAACAAGGCGGTTCAATCATATTCGAAAGTGAAGAGGGTAAAGGCAGTACCTTCGGCTTCCGCTTCCCCCTAAAATCTATAAAACTGTAACCCACTAACCACAACCTCAATAGATTCAACAAGGTCCAACCTTGTAGCAAGGTTGGACCTTGTTACATCTCTACTTATTGATCAGCGAGCTCATATTTTAGTTCATCCATAATTTCTTTGTTTGCCTCGTAGTCTGCAACAAACTTTGCGTAATCATCAACCGTGCCTTCGAAGGTTTCGAGTAATTTTTCTGTTGAAAGCCACTCTACATTCCAGCCCTTCACTATCGCTTGATAACTCGAATAAGGGTATGATTTATACCCGCTAGGATTTAAATGTATATACCGTGAGATATGTTGTAAATATTGATCACTATCGATATGAGAGGCTTTAAAGTTACTCTGAAATACTGGGCCAACACGGTCGTATCTTCTGTTGAAGTAGCGTGCATAGGCTGTAGCGACAGACTGCATTAATTCTTTAACGCCTTTCTCATGAACGTTTAAAACAAGTAGATGAAAGTGGTTGGGCATTAAACAGTATGTTAGTAGGGCTACGTCGTTGTGTATGTGCTTGAATGGTCTGTGGTACTTGTCGTAGGCAGGTTCTTTGCTTAGATGCCGTTTTAGCAGAGATAGAAAAACAGAGTAATCTTGACCATCCAGAAAGATATCTGACTTATTAACGCCACGGTTATAGATATGGTAGTATTGCTTATCAGCGTAAATCTTAACAATGTTTCTACTTGGCATGTCTATATTCTACAACAAGGTCCAACCTTGCTACAAGGTTGGACCTTGCAAGGGAGATGCGAGAGGGGGAATCACTTTCTTTTTAGGAGTAGCTCGAAGTATTCGGTGCCACCGAAGGGGATTTTTTGACGGACGTGCTTTTTACCTTCTAGTGTGTCGGCTGAGTAGACGGTGAACGTACCGTAAAAATCGTTAATCTCATCGATTGCTTTAGTTAAAAAGCGCTTGTTTTCTTCAATGCCGAAAAGATCCATCTGTGATTTATTTGAGGGTTCAATCTGATACAGGTATAGGCCCATGGTTCTGACCTTCATGTGCGCTGGTCGCTTATCGAATAAACTTGAAACGCGCTCCCAGATATCTTGGTTACTATAGCAGGGGACTTTGTACATTCGTTTATCAACAAAGCCACCACCTGCCACAAAAGACAGCCAAACACAGACACCACGGGCTTCAACGTTGCGGTAGCGAAGTTTCATCCCGGTGGTTTCGGCCAGATAGTGCAGGCACGAACGTAAATATTTATCGTTGTTGGTGGGATTTTTAACTACCCATTGCCGGCCAATCATTCCCAGGTTGGTCTCGTGGTCATCCATTTCATAGCCGCGTAGTCGTTGATACCAGTAGGCTCCGTTGATACTACGAAATACCTGTCGTTTCAGTAGATCTTCCGGGGCATGTAAAAAGTCGAGTGGGGTGAATATGCCGTGCGCCCTGAGTCGGCTGCCATAGCCATCGGCAATACCGTTTAGATCTTGTAGCTCGAGAGATTTGTAGACTTCTATGAGATTTTTATGATCAATTACATCGAGACCATCTGGTTTATGAAGTCCGGCTGCGGTTTTGGCGAGGAACCTATTGGGCCCGATGCCGACATTGATCTTCATGTAGTCGCCGATCTCATTTTTCACTCGCTCTTTAATTTCGTAACCTATCTCTACTAGCTGACTGGTTTTACCTTCGAGCTGGGTGTTGTGAAAATCTAGAATACCTTCGTCTATACTCTTCATTTTTACGTTATGGGTGTAGTCCTTCATTATTTTGCAGAGCTTCTCGTAGACGTTGTGGTATTTGGGCGGGTCAGATTCGAGCATAATAAATTCTGGGCACTTGGCTACTGCCTCACTTCTTCGGCAACCTACTTTTATACCAAGTGCCTTTGCTTCGTAGCTAGCCGCAATCACGCAACATTCTTTGCTGAGCCGATTCGTCACACCCATAGGTTTACCACGGAGTGATGGGTGCGCTTGTTGCTCTGCGGTGGCGAATGCGCTATTAAGATCGATCCACATAATGCTGGGGTTTTCTGTATTGAAGCCATATTTTGCGTGTGTCATGAACGCCCACCTGGCACAATGGCGATAAGATTCCATGTTAAGCGTTCGGCATCAAATTCCAGACGGTAATCGTCAGTGCCATCCGAGACATCAAAAATGTGAATCATGCGTTTACCCTTGGCTGTAGGGTGGCGCATACCAAGCTGTGTGAAGGTGATCTCTCGACCTTTCCACTTCATTTTGTAGGGGAGTGCAAGTGTACTAATATCACCGTGCTTTTTGTATAGCACAACCATATCAACACGCTCATTAATTTCAATTGTTGGGTCCATAAGCAATCAATCCGATTTAGTTATTATTCGGGGTAAACGGATTTAGAAATGTAGCAGCGAGGTAAGTGTGAAGCCGTTTGCTCCAGGGACCATGACTCGATACAGAAGTTTTTATAGAAGGCGCACAGTGACCGGAGTGTGATAGCCTGATTGCTTATGTAAAGCTAGTGTTACTGATTAGAGTAACTGTAGCTATCTATAATTCTAACAAACTTTGGTGCTAGTTTCTAATAAGAAATCTCTTGTAATATCTTGGCTTTTTGTATCTGTTATGTTATAGTTTTCTAGTCTCAACAAAGTTTGTGGCCCCATACCTATGGTATGGAATCCATGTTCCGTTGTCATAGAAACATGTGTAAATACATTTTCTGCGACACACCTCACATGGCCCCATCGTCTAATGGTTAGGACATCAGGTTTTCATCCTGGCAACCCGGGTTCGATTCCCGGTGGGGTCACCAAGTAACAAGCTCATCGCATGATGGGCTTTTTGCTTGGTAATTCGCTGCAGGCGAAAACGAACCCGAGGGTTCGAAGACAAGCAGCTCTCGCAGAAGCTCGCTTCGAGAAAGCTGCGCAGACGCCACACAGTGATTCCCGGATAACTGCGTGTACGAAGATCACTATTGCTTATGTATATATTCAGGACTATAATTGCGCCTAATAATGGATAATAAAAGTCAGACAATTTCAAAAGACGCTGTACAGCACTTTTTGGAATCTAACTATACTGCAGAGCTAGCAACTTCACGCCAGGATAAGCCAACATGCTCCACGATTGTTTACGTTGTTGATGAAGAATTAAATTTTTACTTTGTGACGTATGTAGATTCCTATAAAGCAAATAATCTGCTTATAAATCCTTATGTCAGTATGACCATATGGGAGCCTCAAATAATGTCCATACAGATGGATGGAGTGGCAAATATAGTAAAGGATGAAGATGTCAAAGAGTGGGTAGTTAATGCTTTTGGGGATGCGGTAACTAAAGATACTAGTTTCTGGGCACCAATCTTTAGAATTAAAGGTAGTGATTACATAGTATTTAAGATAACCCCTAATTGGTTGAGGGCTTTAGACTTGTCACTCGATTCTGTAAGATCAGACTCTAGCCCCTATACGGAGATAGCACTTAATGGAAGCTAAGAAGGTGCTCATCCTATTGAATGATGCCGACCCTCTCTTGAATAGGGTAGTTAAGAATAGGTTAGAAACTGTCTTAGGCTGGAATTGTGTTATTGCAGTTAGTTACGAGCAGGCCATAGAGGTATTTGATACTGAAAAACCAGACATTGTTGTTTCGGAGATTCTAATTTTAGATGATAAAAATAGAGATGGAATTAGTTTGGTTGCGGAGCTTAGATCTAAGGAAGTACATAAAGACGCAAAAGTCCCACTTATAATATTTTCCGAAATGGATACAGATGAAATGTTCGAGAGCGCCCTAAAGGTTGGTGCGACTGCGTGCTATTCTAAAAACAAACTTTCAATGAACGATTTTATATCTGAATTGAAAAAATACACACGATAGTTTTTTACTCCAAAATTTTTAGCTGATCTATGCCAAAGGGGTGCATCAAGTAGTAGAATTATCAAACGATTCGTTTATCGTTTGAATCATTCGTGGCAGAAGTAGACCTGTTATATACTGTTGCTATGTTAGACCATCATCTACAGAGGGCAATTGTGTATCACCTAGCCTTGGAGGATAACCTTCGGTTTAGTGAGCTAAAGCCTGCTGAAATTGAAAGTAAGCTTTTCACGTATCATCTAAAGAAGGTTGTTTCGGCTGGATATGTAACTAAAAATGAGGACGGTCGCTATAGTCTTACGGCTGAAGGACGACGGTTGGGTATCCGTGTGCTGAGTGATTTTCAAACACTCGCTGACCGGGCACATTCGGTACTATTTTTAGTAATTCGGCGTAAGAGCGACAGCGCATGGCTACTATATAGGCGGAAGATCCAACCACTTGTAGGTCGTGTTGGATTTATGCACTGTACACCAAATGCGAGTGAATCAATTTTTGAAACTGCTACTAAATTATGTAAAGAACGAACAGGTCTTATTTGTGAATTTTCAGCACTTGGAAATGGCTACTTTAGAATGCTGAGTGGTGATACACTTGAGAGCTTTACGCACTTCACCTTGCTTATGTGTGATGATGCCGCAGGTGATTTGATTCAAGGGAATGAATATTCTGAGTATTATTGGCAAACAGAGCCAGATTTTACTGACTCTGTGATGTTGCCGAATATGCAGGCATTGGTTGAAAAGTATTCAATAGGCGAGCAGTTCTTTTTAGAACAGTCACTCCAAGTTTAGGCTGCGAGGGATTCGTACGCTGCTTCATATGCCGAGAGCGCACCATTCGGGGCATTCCGACGCCAGAACACCGCAAGGTCTGAATCGGGGTTTGCAAGCTGGGCAAGTGAAGGTATTGTATGCAGTTCACTGCCAAGTTCACGGGCATCTCTGAGGGTTCTAAGTGAGCGACGACGGACAAGGTTTTGTAGTTCAAAGTCGTCTGGTGAACTAAATCTTGCGTGATCTCCAAGATCAACCGTTGCAATAGCAAGTGCAGTATTTCCGATTTGTCTCCCAAGAACCGTTCGGTTATCTTCGAGGGCAAGTTCGTTTAGTGAAAACGCGACCATTGCTGCGTGCGTATCTGCACGGTGCCTTGCTTGATCTAGGCGAACGTCCCTCTGTTTTTTCAGTAGCACAGAGTCTGGACGATCTTCTGGTAGTGGTGTAGCCAGAAGAGGTAGTTTTAGGCGACGACGCATAACTGGCGCGCCTTTCGCAAATAAGTACCAACTGGTATTGAGTGCACTGGCGCCCAGAATCCGAGACGCAAACTGTAAATCCTCTTCACTTTCAAGTTGTGCGAGTGTCTCTGCGGAAATTGCGACACCGTCGCGTTGTTGCTCTGCGAGTAGTGTGCCACTTGGTAGACGTCGCCTTCGTTCTATCTCGTCTGCTTCTCGTGCCCTGGGTGGCACATAATCGGCTCCCTTCGCCTGGTGGTTGGTTGGTAAATCAAAATCTTTATACATTATTTTCTCCTTGTACTGAGTACTATGAGCCTGAAATTGCATAAAGGCAGTGAATAGTTTTTCACCAAATGCTCTGCAGTAGGTACACACCCCCTTAAAAAGGAGCTCTACTCATCGCTATCACAAGCGGCTAGGATACTTTACGTAGGAGTTTTGTAATAATTTCGTCGGTTACTTCGTCTTCGGATTGTGAGCCATCGATGTCTAAAAGGAGTCCTTTTTCACGATAGAAGTTGATAACGGGCATGGTTCGTTGTTGGAATTTTTTAAGTCTCATGACTAACGATTCCCTACTGTCGTCAGGTCTGTCGCCACGGTCACCACGTCCCTTCGACGCTTCGAATCGCTTCCAGGCTTCATCTTCCGAAACGTTTAAGAAGAGTACTGCCTTTACTGGATGACCCGATTTTTCGGTGGCTTCTAGTATAATTGGTTCTTCACCATGGGCACGTCCAACGGCACTTAAAACCAATGGAACATTCTTCAAATTTGGGCTTGAAAGTACCGGCAACAACATCTGTAGATAGAGTTCAGATGGTATTATTCCACCCATAGACATAATTTTTTGTATTTGCTCTTGATCATGATGACTTCTTAAAATTTCTCCACCTGCTATCAGCTCTGCACCGAGTTGCTCTGCAAGTAATAGACCCTGGGTATCCTTACCTGCAAAAGGGCACCCAAATATATTTATTGACCCTGAACCAAGCCACGATGTAACAGTTTGTAGTTGATCATTCATACAATAATAATACCATTAATTTCTAGCTCCGTACCTCTCGGAGCTCATCTGTATTCTCAGACATGCTAATGGTTATAAAAAATGGTATTATATGAAGTGAAATGTATAAAAGCGTTAAAAAAGGTAGATAAAAATGTACAAATATATAAAGTTCTTCGATGAGTTAGCATTAAAAGATATTCCACAAGTTGGTGGCAAGAACGCGTCACTTGGTGAGATGCGTCGACACTTAGCGCCAAAAGGGGTTAACCTCCCAAACGGACTCGCTACTACCGCAGATAGCTACTACCACCTGCTTGATTCAGCGGGACTGAGAAAAAAAATCGAAGACATTCTTAAAGATCTCGATATTCAAGATATTAAAGACCTGAAGGTTCGCGGCGCAAAAATTAGATCAATGATTATTAAAACAAAGTTTCCCAAGGACTTTGAAGATGAGATCAGGCGTGGTTATAAAGAACTCAGTAAAACGTGTGGACGCAAGAACTTAGTTGTAGCAATTCGGTCATCCGCAACAGCAGAAGATTTACCAAACGCCTCATTTGCAGGACAGCAAGAGACGTACCTGAACATAAAAGGAGAGCGTAATGTACTTTTAGCAACAAAAAAGTGCATAGCCTCTCTATTTAACGACCGAGCAATAGTGTACCGAGTTGAAAACAAATTTGAACATATGAAGGTCGCTCTTTCGGTCGGCATACAGCAGATGGTTGCGGTACGTTCAAAATCAGCCGGTATTATGTTTACGATTGATACTGAAACAGGATTCAGAAACGCAGTATTCATCAGTTCAATTTATGGCATTGGTGAAAATATTGTACAGGGACGTGTTAGTCCAGATGAGTTTATTGTGTTTAAGCCAACCATGGCTATTCTTAAAAAGAAGATTGGTACAAAAAAAGAAAAAATGATTCCTGCGTTCGGCAGTAAAACCAAAAATATAGCTGTTTCGGTACATGACCAAGAGAAGCCTTCAATTTCGACCGAGCAAGTTAAGACGCTTGCGAAGTGGGGTATGGCAATTGAAGACCACTATGGTAAACCGATGGACATTGAATGGGCGCTCGATGAAGATGATAGTAAGCTGTATATTGTGCAGGCACGACCTGAAACCGTAGAGTCACGAAAAGATACAAATGTCATAGAAGAATACAAGCGCACCGAAGACGGTAAGGTACTTGCCAGGGGTGCAAGTGTCGGAAGCAAGATTGGTAAGGGTAAAGCCAGTAAGGTTATGAGCCTTAAGGATATCGCAACTTTTAAGGAAGGTGATGTACTTGTTACAGAAATGACTGACCCAGACTGGGTTCCGATTATGAAGCGCTCGAGCGCAATAGTAACTGATAAGGGCGGGCGTACCTGTCATGCAGCAATTGTTTCCAGAGAACTCGGTATACCGTGCGTCGTTGGTACGGGTGATGCAAGCCGAAAGATTCAGGATGGCAGTAGTATTACTGTGAGTTGTGCTGAGGGTAGTGAGGGTGTTGTCTATGAAGGCGACCTTAAATTTAAAGTAGACAGAACAGATGTTAAAAATCTACAGCGTCCGGCAACAAAAATTATGATGAATATCGGTTCGCCCGATCATGCGTTTGCATATTCAATGATTCCGAATGACGGTGTTGGTTTAGCGCGTGAAGAATTTATTATTGACTCTCATATTAAGATTCACCCACTTGCTTTACTGCACTTCGATAAAGTGACAGACAAAAAAACAAGAGCAACGATTAACGAGATTACAAAAGGCTATTCTGATAAAGCTGAATATTTTATTGATAAGCTTGCCGAGGGGATTGCAATAATTGGAGGCGCATTCTATCCTAACGATGTCATAATTCGGTTTAGTGATTTTAAATCGAATGAATACGCGAATCTCATTGGTGGCACACAGTTTGAACCACAAGAAAATAACCCAATGATTGGTTGGCGCGGTGCAAGTAGGTACTACAGTAAAGAATACCGAGCTGCATTTGAACTAGAATGCCGTGCGTTTAAGCGTGTTAGAGATGAGATGGGCATAACTAATATCAAGGCGATGGTTCCGTTCTGTCGTGACCTCACAGAAGCCAAGAATGTACTCGAAATTATGAAGGGAGCTGGGCTGAAACGCGGTGAAAACGGTTTTGAAGTCTACGTTATGGCAGAGATTCCAGCAAACATAATTCTGGCTGAGCAGTTTGCCGATCTATTTGATGGCTTTTCTATAGGTTCTAACGATCTGACGCAGCTTACGCTTGGAGTTGATAGAGATAACAGTACCGTGGCACATATTTATAACGAGAACAACGAAGCGGTTAAGGAACTCATCCGCACACTTATAAAGGTCGGTAAAAAGAAGAAAGTTAAAGTTGGTATCTGCGGACAGGCTCCGTCTGACTATCCTGAGTTTGCCCGGTTCTTAGTAGAAGAAGGTATTGGCAGTATCTCGCTTGCACCAGATACGATTGTAAAAACTATGATTGATCTTAAAAAGACCGAAGATAAAATAAAGAATCAAAAAATAGCAAAGTAACCGACCTTTTATGCGGTTAGATAACCTACCCGTAGTAGGCAACTTGTTTCACGGCTGTTATTTAAAAGCATAAGCATGTAAACTGGAATATATAATGCCAACAGTGAATACCAAAGAAGCATCCAGTGCTAACTTAGCCAATCTTAATCAAACAAAGATTGTTGTTACGATTGGGCCAGCGACTAATTCATATGAGCTTGTTCTTAGCGCAATTAAGGCTGGTGCTGTAGGGATGCGTCTTAACTTTAGTCATGGTAACCATACCGAAAAAACTCAGGAGATCCAGTGGATTCGCAGAGCAAGTAAAGAATGCGGCCGACCTGTTGCCATTATTCAAGATTTGCAGGGTCCAAAAATACGGCTCGGAGATTTTGAAGGTGTTGTGCCTATTAAGCGCGGACAAGAACTTGTTTTGCAGTATAAACCTGATTTCCTCCACGATGGGTATCTGCCAGTACAATATGACCTGAGTAAAAAGGTTAAGCGCGGTGAGAGTATTTTGCTGTATGATGGAAAAATCAGAGGCGTCATTAGTAGCGTACGACCTTCGGAACGGCTAATTAGTATACGGGTTGAGAACGATGGCGTGCTTGTACAACGCAAGGGTATAAATTTACCAGATACTGATTTAGGCGGAGACATAATCACAAAAAAAGACAGACAAGATATTATTTTTGGAGCTGAATCAGATATAGACTACGTAGCACTGAGCTTTGTACAAACTGCCGCTGACGTAAAAGAGCTCCGTAGACTTCTTGAAAACCTGAGTAGTAACGCGAAGATCATTACCAAGGT
>JBGSPG010000113.1:0-18137 GCA_041738725.1 Saccharimonadales bacterium (SeqCode) | reverse complement strand
TTGTTCTTTAACCTCGCCAGTAATCTTATTGGTAAGTTCGATGTTTGCGTACAGTGGCGCGTCAAAACTTACGTTGTTCTCTCGAGCTTCGATTTCGGTGATTTTTGGATCAGCGAATCTGTAATCTTTGAACCTGAGTTCAAGTTTAGTTCCAGTATAGTCTTCTACTGGGTTGACCTCAGCGAATATTTCACCAAGACCTTCCTGTACAAAATTCTGAAACGATTTAGTTTGATGTTCGATTAAATCCGGAATCTCCAACGCGTCATCATCACTAGTGAAGTAAACACGTGAAGAGCCCTTAAGATCTGTCTTAGACATAGGCAGATTAAGCTCCTTAAAAACATTAAAATTAATTGATCCGAATCGAAGTCACCCTAAGTCGTATTTGATTTACTACCGTGCACCAACAGTAAATCAAAACTTATACTACCTCTTGAGATCAATTGTGGGCCAGATTACAGTAAATGTCAACAGCTACTTTTTAGACTTTGAGATTATTTCATCAATCAAGCCATATTTTACTGAATCATCTGCCGTCATCCAGTAGTCTCTGTCTGAATCTTTTTCTACACGCTTTAGTGGCTGTCCAGTATTTGCAGCAAGAATCTGATTAAGTCGATGCTTCAGAGCAATACCCTCTTGTAGATCGATTTCCATGTCTGTAATTTTACCGCGAGCGCCGCTACTTGGTTGGTGAATCATAGCCTTGGCATTCGGCAGCATAAATCGCTTGCCTTTTGTACCAGAGCTCAGTAGGAACGCGCCCATACTTGCCTGAAGTCCAATACCAATAGTTTGAATATCGTTACTTATAAACTGCATAGTGTCATAAATTGCCAGGCCATCATAGACATGACCACCAGGGCTATTAATATAAAAGTAGATGTCTTTTTTAGGATCTTCACTCTGTAAGAATAGAAGCTGCGCAACAATCAACCCAGCGGTATGTTCATTAACTTCATCATGAAGAAAAATAATTCGTTCGCGCAGCAGACGACTATAAATGTCGAAGGCTCGCTCGCCCTGGCCTGATGGTTCAATTACAGTTGGTACTAACATATTAGAATTGTAGCCTAGTTAGCACTCGCGAGTCAAGAGTGCCAAGTCAATGTTCGCCCACTGTACTTGCCGTATACCAAAAGAAGCATACTACCTTCAGCACGATGCCATAACCGCTCAGATCAGTCACTAGCGAAGTTATTCATCTCGATAACTGTGCCTCTACTAAGCGGAAGTGTTTGTGAGTTCTCTCGTGTACCGCTGCCCTTATGGGTGCGTAACTCACCCTTGCCACTCAGAACTGTGATAGTACGGTAGTCTCGAACGGTATCCACGTGCATAAGCTCACGGTTTCTTTTACTGCGGTATCGTTCACGCAGCACCGATATCTCAGTCAATTCCGACGGTATCAGTGTATCTAATTCAGTAATTAGCTGTGCGTGGTATTCGGGAATCCGCTGATCATCTTCGGGCAAATATCTTCCAGCGTAGTCATGACTCGCAAATACTGGGATTTGCCACTTCTGCTCAGTCTTAAGCCTAACCATATAACGCGCAATCCGGGCAGAGCGCCTTAAGGCAGCTTGAGTCAATTCAATATCAGCAATTCGAGCTTCTCCTGCGCCAACGAATGAATCATTCACTCTGATTCTCCAGTCTGTTAGCTGCGTTTTCTAAAGTCTTTTGTTCAACAATACTTGCGCTGCGGCCACATCGATGTGTATCTGCTTTTTTGATGAGTATAGCAGCCCCTATACCCAGAGTAATATTTGTGATGGTCACTTTATCTGCGGCTGCGATAGTCGGATCTATATTCGGTCCAACTAGCATAATGCCGAAACTACCTAGCTTAACCCATGCAGGCATGTCGTTAAACTGCTGCTTAAACTCCCCGTACTGCTTTTTCAGACTATTTGCTTGTAGCGAGCTCATACAGACGATCGACGGTTTTTTCAGTAAGGAGTCGTGAAGCGACTTCGCGCTGCATCTCGGGCTGATCAAACTGGTCTGCCTGTGTGCCATATTGCTGTTTGTACACGCTTATACGTTGCACGAGTTCTTCATTAGACACTGTAAGTGATTCCTTGTCGGCAACTTCCGCAAGAATTATACCAACGGATACACGACGTTCTGCTTGTGGTGCAAGTTCTTTTTGCTTCCACTCGTCCTCATCCTTAAAACCTTCTTGTTCAATATACTCTTTTTGGGTGATACCGCGATAGGTAAGATTCTGCTTAAAATCGTGTTCTAACATAGAAATCTGATCTATAATGAGCACTTCCGGCACTGCGAAAGTGGACTTTTTGACGAGCTCTTCAACAATTTCGTCTTTCAGCTTGTTCTGAGCTTCGGTGTCTTTCTGTTCTTGAAGTTGCGCCTTAATATCCTTCTTAAGCTCTGCAAATGCCTTAAATGGGCCGAGTGTTGCCGCGAACGCATCGTCAGCTTTTGGTAGCACGAGTTCTTGAACACTCTTAACGGTTACCGCAAAGGTAACTTCTGTGCCGGCAAGGGCCGGTGCGTGGTACTCTTTCGGAAACGTAAGCTTAACGTCCTTCTTCGATTCAGACTTCAGACCCACAAGTCCTTCTTCAAAGCCTGGAATAAAACTATTACTACCGAGTGTTAATGGGTAGTCTGTACCACTTGCACCAGCAACAGCTTTACCGTCTTTGTCGGTACCTACAAAGTCAATTACAACCTCGTCGCCATCTTTTGCTGGACGTGCAACAGGTTTCTTAGTTGCTGACTTCTTACGGAGATTATCTACAACTTCTGTAATTTCTTTCTCGGATACCGTAGATTTAGTCGGTGTCTTCTTGATCTTCGTGTAGTCACCAAGTTTTACTTTAGGCATAACATCAACCGTTGCACGATATTCAAGCTCGGTAAATGGTACAAACTTAGTAATTTCAACCTCTGGGCTACTAAGAATCTTGAGCGACTCTTTTTCAACTGCCTCTTGATAGTGCTTGTTTGCGGCATCTTGAAGAACATCTGCCTGTAGCTGAGATTCATCTACCTGTTTTTCAACAACACTGAGCGGTGCTTTGCCCGGGCGAAAGCCAGACGCCTTAACGTGTTTAGCCATCTTTTGTAGTGTTGATTGCTTTACTGTTTGTAGTTCTGAACCATCAACGCTAATTGTAAGTTCAACCTTAGTCTCTGAGATATTTTTACGTGTTACTTGCATAAGCGACCATTATGCCACATCTGATGAGAAAGTGAAAGTCCTACTGTGGCTGTTTTAGTATATCTGCAATTTGCGTGCTACTAAGTACATCTTCCTTTTGTGTTTCTACGTTTCTGAGTATATACTTTTGCTGCGAGATTTCTTCTTCACCGATGAACAATAGGTACGGCACACCAAGTTTTAGTGCAGTCTTTAGCTGTTTTTCCGGTTTCCTATCTGTAAGATCGACTGCAACATTTACGCCAGATGTACGTAGCTCGTTAGCAACTGCCTGAGCCTCTTTCAGAGTGTCACCCACCGTAACAATGTATATATCAGTTGCTGTTTGTAGCCGTGGGTCAAGCTTATGACTTTCTAAGAAGTTTTCAATCGGTGCATCGCCCATTCCGAATCCGACTGTTGCTACAGGTTCAACACCGTATGCGCCAACTAAGCCATCGTATCGGCCGCCGCCAAACATTGCCCGATTATTCTCTGGATTCAGATCAAATACTTCAAATACAATATCGGTGTAATAATCGAAGCCGCGCATAAGTGTAATGTCGAATGTGACCGTCGTGATCTGATGTTCGCTAAGGAGTGAAAAGAGTGTCTGAACCTCTTTAACTGCCTGACTATCCTTGATGTCTTCAGGAAGATCGCCGAGAGTCTTCGCTTTTAGAAGTATCTGCAACTTTACAAGACCAGCCTTTAACTGATCTTCTTTGAAGATCGTAGAGGCCTGTTGCACAAATACAGTTGGCTCAAGCTTATCTTTTTTATCAAATAGACGAATCATCTGCTTTGCTTGCGCATCATCAAGCTCAAGATATGATGTCATGATGAGGTTGATCAGTTTACGACTGTTCACTTTAATCTGATACATCGCTTCAGTTGCGCCAAACCTCTTCATAATTGCATCTGCCAAACTTATGATCTCTAGATCGGCATCAACAGTCGGAACGCCAAAAATATCTACATTCAGCTGCCAGAACTGGCGATTTCTGCCACGCTGTGGGCGTTCATACCGCCAACAGTCGGGAATTGAATACCATCTCAGCGGATACGGAAGCTCCTGACGGCGTGCTGCAACCATTCTACTGACACTCGGTGTCATCTCCGGCCGCATCACCACTGTTCTGCCGCCCCTATCGGTAAAGCTATACGTTTGTTCGTTTACAATTTCATCGCTTGTTTTACTGGTGTAGAGTTCAATTGGCTCTAAAACTGGTGCCGTGTATTCCTCGTACCCATAGCTTTCACAGACTGTCAGCCAAACATCAAAGATGTAATTCTGCAACCGCTTATCTTCAGGGTAAAAATCTCGTGCGCCTTTATAACTTTGTGTGCTTAATTTGCTCATGTTATCCTCCATTATATACTACCGTTGATTTCTACTGATATCTTCTTTGAGGACTTCGAGTAAAGAAATCCCTTCCAAAGACAAGAACACTTGTAGTGCATATAGCAGATCAGCCGCTTCAGAGACGATCTCACGTCTGTCAGTCGGCGTACGCTGTAATGCCTGTACAAGCTCTCCAAACTCTTCAAATAGCTTTTTAACCCGGTTATTCGGTGAGCGCATAAGGGTTAGTGTTGTGGATTCTAACTCGTTAACATCAACTTGAGCACACCGTGCAGTAAGTGTTTCCGCAATAGCCCGTAGATCATCAAGGAGCCGATCTCCAGTACTTCGCTTATCATAGCTACACGAATCAAGTACATTAAGCGTTAGTGCTGGAGTCTCTTGGTATATGGCTAGCCCATTCTGCGTGACCGTGTCACCAGATGACTTTATATCAAATGAAAGATCTGCCAGTCCAGACGCTACATAACCCTCGCAACCTCCTTCTACATACATCGGCCTAAGATCGACAGGTGATGATTTTAGAACCTCAGATAGCACGTAAGGGTAACTTGTAGCAACCGTCATTGGTCTGCCCAGCCTCATGTATGCCCCGACGTTTTCGTCAGGCTTACCCGCTAAAACCATACTGCACCTAATTGGAACCTTATCGACCACACTTGTGTCCGTTAGTGCGCCGCTTAACGTTAGTTCCGCAAACTTATCTGAACCGATAAAGGTCAGGTTGCGCTGTCTATTATTCAACAGCTTTAGCCCTTCTTCATCACGAACATACTGCAGTGCGACATTACCAACTACAGAGGTGAAGACACCTCGCTGATACCTCGGGAACTTCAAGCCCGTTAGTTTGTAGCCACAGCTCAGCTGCAGCTCTGTTCTCGCCTTTTGGTACGGCGATTGATTGAACGTTCTCAAAATTGTACATTTGTACTTCTCCTATTTCTTGAATTAATTAGTTACTAAAAACGCCCCGAGTGATCGGAGCGCTGTACATATAAAAAAGAGTACTAAGAACTATCCGACCAGGCGAGGCAGAATATGTAGGTGTAGCTGATTAGATTGAATTATGCTCATATAAATTTTATTATAGCACGATTATGCTTGTTTTGTCAACATCTAATCCTTGCGGGCTAGTTCAGATCCAAGCACCATCTGGGTAAGGATCAATAAACGGCGGGCATTTGGTGACCAGCCGATTGGCGGTAATTCGAGCTCACCGTCTATATGTACTATTGTGAAACCATCTGTTTCACCAATTAGATCTGGTAGTGCTGCCGGTGTGACTTTAATAACTGTATCGTCGTCTCGGAAGCAATGCACATCGACCATAGCCGGTCCTTCGTTGCTAAACGATATTCCTTGTTGGGTTTCGTTTGGTAGTAGTAGTGGCATTACACACAATTATAACCCATAAATATAGATAATATAAAAAGACCTTACGAGTAGGTCTTTATTTGGTACCGCGGAGAGGACTTGAACCTCCACGCCTTGCGGCACTAGCTCCTAAGGCTAGCGTGTCTACCAATTCCACCACCGCGGCACATCTATATTGTGAATGAAGTTTAGTGTCGTTACGGACAAGCTGTACCACACGCTTCGTGTCTACGCATATTTACGTTTCACGCAGCACCACCGCGGCACAACAGGAGTAATTATAACAAATCTACTGAGAAAAACAAGAAGGTAGCTGCCAAGCGACAGCTACCGTAATCGGTAGTATGCCAGTGCCGCATCGCCATAATTTCGATTGTCCACCACAACAACTCCACTGGCGTCCGGAATTAGCTCTCTACCTGGGTATGATAATACCATAAGCCCGTTCGGCTTTAAATGCTTCTGAAGTGCAAAAACTGTGGATAACTGGAGGTGGTTATAGGGGGGATCGCAGAAAATAATATCAAATTTTTTATCCACATTAGTTGAACTCCACGCATGACAACTAGCCTTCACTACTTTTACGTTATGGGCACCTAGTTTTTCTACGTTTGCCTTTACAACCAAATATGCCGCTCTGTCACTTTCAGTTGCAACTGCAGATTCTGCGCCTCGACTCACCGCCTCTATAGCAAGCGATCCGCTGCCTGCAAATGCATCTAAGACAGTTTTACCAGATAAATCACCGAGAGAATTGAACAGCGAGCTACGAATGCGTTCGCCCATAGGGTGTGTTTTATGGCCTCGAGGAGCCCTAATTATTCTACTGCCATATCTGCCGGCAATTATTCTCATACTTCCTTCGCCTCGTCTATAGCAAGAGCCCAGGCTACTGCTACAGATTCAATAGTTTTCGGGCAGAGTACACGCCGGATATCATGGGCGAGTGTTGCGTTCCAGCCACGAGCCAGAAATCGTTCATACATATTGAGGTTATGAATAATCAGCGCATTCTCTCTGAGGTATTCATCTAAGCCTACATTTTTTGCATGCTTAATATCACCTTCGCGTGGGATTGCGTTCTTAAACATATGAGGCTTGGCAACACTTGCAACACCAAACTCAAACGTCACATGACTAATAATAAGTCCCTTGGCACCCCACATCTGCCAGTTCTTACTCATAGCTTCTCGGCGTGTATCAGCCGGAATTACCACTTTGTGGCGTAGGCTCGTTCTAGTTTCAATGCCCTCACCACGGAGTTCTGTAAGTTTTTCTTCATACTCATAGTGATGAGCAGGGGTTAAACCGTCTACAATTGCATGTGCCAACCACGCAGCCTCAAATGCAGCCCGCTCTTCTTCTTTAGCCTTAAGTGCGCTGACAAGTGACGCGTAGTGCTCGTCTATAGTTTGCAATAGCCGCGTATCAGCCATATTTGTTGGGTTCCAAAAATGCCACGGTTCATCTGTGCCTGGGCTCTTTCGCTTTATGGCGTCAGGACCATTATTACCTTCAAAATGCAGTATATGAGTAATTGTAGGAAAATATGCATCGCTACGCAGTGTTTTTATAAATCTGCGTGCTACTCGGTCAAACTTCTGGTGAGCACCCACCAGATTTCCCGACCGACCATGAAGTGTCGTTCCTGAATACATTACCTTTAAGTATATAGGACAAACGTACATTTATTAACCACCGGTTTATTCAGGTCTTAATTAAGGTAGGTCAGGCTGAGAGATTTTTCTACCCTTTTTTGAAGTTCTGGGTAGTTTTTAAGTTCCTCCTTAGACTGAATGAAGGCCTTTGCGCTATCTCGTGCCTGCTTTATAAGCTTCATATCAGTAATGTCAGCAACTTTAAGATCTAGCTGTCCGTGTTGTCGTGCACCGTAAATTGCACCTGGGCCCCTGATTTCTAAATCCATTTCAGCAAGCTTGAAGCCATCTGTAGTAGTTTCCATTGCTCTGAGCCGTTTGGAAGGTTTCTTAGATGTGCTGGGGATTAAGTAGCAGTAACCTTGATGCTGGGCGCGGCCAACACGACCTCGCAGCTGATGTAGCTGTGCTAAACCGAATGAATCCGCACCTTCAATAAGCATGACCGAAGCATTTGGAATATCTATACCAACTTCAATAACAGTAGTACTCACCAAAATATCGACTTCACCTGCGGCAAATTGACCCATAATCTCGGCTTTTTCTTCGTCCTTCATTTTACCGTGTAAGCTCGCAATGCGCCGGGCTTTAAACGGACCATGCTTCAACCGCTTAATCTCCTCATTAACACTTTTAACCTCAGAACCTTCGGAATCGTCTATAAGCGGGCAGACTACAAACACCTGTCTGCCGTCCTTAATTTCATCGTCAATTATTTGGTAGAGCTGAGGCCGAGAGTTTGGTGACCAAAGTACCGTTTCTATCGGTAAACGATTGCTCGGTTTCTGATCTATGATGGAAATATCGAGTTCTCCGTACACCGTAAGCGCAAGTGAACGTGGAATCGGCGTTGCCGTCATACTCAGTATATGGGGAATCTTAACGGCCTTATCAACGAGTTTCTGTCTCTGTTTTACTCCAAAGCGATGCTGCTCGTCCACAACTACTAAGCCCAGTCGATGAAACGAGACTGATTCTTGAATAAGTGCGTGTGTGCCAATTGCAATATCTACCTCACCCGAGGCAAGTTGATCTTTCAGTGTTGTTTTCGCCTTGCCCTTAACCGCAGATGTAAGTAAGCCAACTGTTACACCGAGTGGATCAAGCAGATCTGCAATTGTCTGTGCGTGCTGTCGAGCCAGCAGCTCAGTCGGAGCCATAAATGCCGTCTGTATGCCCTGTTTTGCGGCAATATAGGCTGCAAAGGCCGCCACAACTGTTTTACCTGAGCCAACATCTCCTTCGAGTAGTCTGTTCATGGGGTGCTCTTTATTAATGTCTTGCAGAATCTCCCAGGCTGACTTCTTCTGAGCTGGCGTGAGTTCAAATGGCAATGCTTTGGTGTATTGCTTAGCAAACGCTTCATCAAATTCAATTTTAAGTGCAATTTCGTGTTCTGCCCTCTGTTTATTCATTTGGCCAGCAAGTACGTAGGCAAACACTTCTTCGAAACCAATTCGCTCACGAGCGACCACTAACGCCTCTTGGCTATCTGGCCAATGGAGCTGACGAGCTGCTTCTGCAAATGTTATAAGATCGTGCTCTTCAATAATCGCTTTAGGTAAAGTTTCAGGTAGTTTTTGAAATGAACCAACAACCTCTCCGAGGGCTTTGCGAATATCTTTAGAATCCAGACCTTTTGTCTGCTGATAGATTGGAACAATACGTGCAGTGTTAGTAGTAAATTCTTTCAGTTCTTCAACTGTTGGGTTCTGAAGTACATATCTGTTAAAGCTAAAATCATATAGCCCCGAAAAGTAATACTGTTGGTTGGCTTTAAATGACTTTTCTCTATACGGTTGGTTGAACCAGACCACTCTAATTGCGGAGCTGGCGTCTCTAATGACCGCCTCAGTAATGTGCATACCCCGACGTACCCGTTTTGTTGTGATTGACTCAATTTTAGCTTTAACCGTTACGGCACCGGGCTTGATATCTGCTATCGGTAGCACCTGCGAATAGTCATCGTAACGACGTGGCCAATTAGTAAGTAGGTCATGAATAGTCGCAACACCAAGCTTCTCAAGCTTCTTTGTCGTTTCAACTCCAACTCCCTTAATTGTTTCAACCGAAGACCTAAGATCCATACCTCAGATTATAGAGTATTGTAATATATATGTATTTGTGCTATAATTGTAATATGACTCCACTATGGAGTACATCTGGGTTCGCCCAGCGCACCTCTTGAGGAGAAACAGTGCAACGTGATACCGGATTCCCGTATGAACTGGCCGACAGGGCCATCGAAATGGTGATGCCGGCCATCACCGACGCCATGACCAGCCACACGCTGCGACATGGACACCTCCACATCACCGTTGGCTGGACGCCACCCGCGAACCCCCACACCGACGTCTTGCCGGTGACCTGGCGTTCGCTGGGTGATGTGTCCACCTGGGAAATGGACTACAAGTCCTACGCCGAAGGCAAGCGCACCATCGTGGCACGCGAACGGATCAGCAGCCGTGAGGCAGTCGAACAGGGGAAGACCCTGGAAGGCGAACCCGAGTGGCCCGGCGGTGTGATCGTCGGCGATGTGATCGTCGCTGTCTCCGGCGTGGAGTCGGAGTTCGACGAGTGGATCGCCTACATGATCGCCCACGCGATCGTGGCGCTCCGCTACAACGAGGAGCGCAAGGCCGCAGCCTGATCACCCCAGAAGAACCTACGGATTAATAAGCTGAGTCCGACTCAGTGAAGTAGCGTCGACAATACCAGTCCGCTCTCCTAGGTACCGCCCCGAGCAATCGGGGCTTTTCAATACTGAAAAAATGATTTTGTCATTCCTGCGAAGGCTGGAATCTTTAATACGCGACCCGTTCGGTAAAGATTCCTGCCTTCGCAGGAATAACAACTGTTGGAGTACTGGGTTATACTAATCGTATGCAAAAAACACCTCAGGGATGGACCAAACGCGATGACACCTTAGTACTCGAACTTAAATGTCCGGACTTCATGCGGACGCTCGCGCTTCTAAACTCAGTTGCAGATATAGCAGAGTCGCTAAATCACCACCCAGATGTAGGCATCCGAAACTATAATGAACTCATAGTTTCAACCACAACCCATAGCAGGGGCGGGCTAACAGACAAAGACTATACACTTGCTGAAGAAATTAACGACCTCATCAACTATCAAGACCAGAAACACGCAATTGAAGTTAATGGCAGAGCTTAGAACTTCTGTACAACCCTTCTATTTAGTGATATCGTACTGAAATGAAGTATTCAACTAAGGGAGCTTTACTGGGGGCGGGCCTTGCTAGCGTGCTGACATTAGGACTTGCAAGGACGGCTGAAGCAAATTCGCTATCTCCCGAAGAAATTCGAGCCGACAGAATCGAAGCAATCAGTGCCTGTGTAGGCGTACTTAGCGTGAAGGAAAAGCAATTTAATGAATTTCCATCAGAATGCCAAGAGGTACGAGAAGATATTCCGTACACATTAACAGAAACAGTCGAACATATAGCGGGCGAACCCGCCTCGGTTCAAGCAGTAGGTAACAACATGACTCAAGCATTCGTATTACCACCGAGTAACGTCGTTAAAGAACTTGCCGTAGAAGACTATGTTGAGAAAAATCAAAACAGCGATGAGATGTTTACTGTCTTAATGATTGGGCTGACGGGCGTTTCACTCTATGGCTTACTACCCATTACAGGGCAAATTCTCGGTGGGCAGAAGGATCGTAGACTTAATTCGACACCAAAATCAAATCGACCAGTAACCACCTAACCTGAACTTTTTACTTAATAAGTACGAAAGAGTTTTTTCCGCGCTTGAGAAGTTTATAGCCATAAACGCTACTTAGTGAAGATAGTTCTGTTTCTGAATCTACTTTTTCGCCGTTAACTGAGATTGCACCTGAACTTATGAATCTATTAGCCTCGGAATTTGAGGTTGCAAGGTCTGCGGCGACAAGCGCTTCAGTAAGTGTAGAGGCTGTGATTACTGGTAATTCTTTAGCGAGCTCTTCAATATCGTCTTCTGAAAGTTCCGTGAAGTCTTTACTGCCGAACAATACTTCACTGACATTCTTTGAGCTCTCGGCCTTCTGTTCACCGTGCACAAGCTTAGTGACCTCGTAGGCAAGGTATTTTTGGGCTGCGCGGTTTTGGGGATTCTGCTTAAACTCGGCCAACAACGCATCATACTCTTTTGGTTGAATCAGTGTATAAACCTTTAGGTAATCAGCAACGCCTTCGTCGTCACAGTTAAGCCAGAACTGGTAGAACTTGAAGGCACTCGTCTTGGCTTCATCGAGCCAGATTGCACCTTCTTCTGACTTACCGAACTTTACACCGGTAGATTTATTCACAATCAGTGGAGTTGAATACACATGCGCTTCACCACCATCAAGCTTTCTAATGATCTCAACACCGGCAAGACTATTCCCCCATTGATCAGCGCCACACACCTGCAGCGTAGCGCCTTTTTCTCTGTATAAATGCAAGAAGTCGTAGCCCTGTATAAGTGAGTAGCTAAACTCGGCATAACTTAGACCAGCCGCGCCTTCGCCAATACGTGATTGCACAAACTCGCGGTCGAGTAACTGTGTCATCGAAAGATGCTTGCCAATTGTCCGCAGAAAGTCTACGTAGTTAATGTCCTTAAACCAGTCGTGATTATTCACCGTCTCAAAGTCTTGCCCCGCAAATACTGTTTTGTACTGAGCTGAAAGTCCTGCAACGTTCCTATTAATTTCATCGAGTTCTTTCAACTCACGCTCTTGTTTTTTACCATCAGGATCACCGATAAGACCTGTTGCACCACCAACCAGTAATATCGCTTTGTGACCATGTGCCATAAACTGCCTAACCATCATTGCAGCAGCAAGGTTACCAACCGTCATAGAATCACTACTTGGGTCAACTCCCCAGTAAAATGTAATCGGATCGCCGTCAATAGCTGTTATGTCTTTAAAGGTTGTTTGATTTACGAATCCTCGCCAGGTGAGTTCTTCTGAAAGTGTCATTATCTGTTCCTTATGAATATGTTTAAAGTGTTATACAAACTAAAAATACTAGCTCCATTGAGCATACGGTAAATACATATAGTGTAGTTGTACAAAGTTCATCTATTGCTAGTATACCATCTGATATTATCGTGCTCAAAATGATATACTTGATACATAAGCATGAGGTACAATAAAAGGATATGAAGAAAGATTCTAAGCAGGGCTCTGTTCGCAGGCCAAAACACCGTAAGGGCGCCCATTCCGTTTATAGTAATATCACTACGAAAAAGCGTACCAACGCTGACTCAAAGTCTCGTAAAAAAGCTGAGTACTTATCAACACTTCCTAAATCTCGTATCAAGCGATTAACATACCGATTACACCCTAAGCGCTTCTTTGCCTACTGGTTCTCTAAAGAGGGTATGACGATGGCCTTAAAGCTCGTAGGTATCGGTATTGCTGTATTTATAGTTATGATTCTCGGCATATTCGCGGTATTCAGAAAAGACCTTGCGATTGGTCCAGATGAACTTACGAAGCGTGTACAGAGTAGAACGACTAAGTTCTACGACAGAACTAACCAGGTACTGCTCTATGAACTCTACAAAGACCAGCAACTAACCTTTGTGCAGCCAGATCAGATTAATAACAATATGAAGTATGCGACCGTTGCAATTGAAGATAAAGACTTTTATAAACACGGCGGTTTTGACACACGAGGCATAATCAGATCAGTAGTAAATAACGCGAGTGGTGGTGGTAAACAAGGTGCCTCTACAATTACGCAGCAGCTTGCTAGAAATGTAATTCTTGAAGACAATACTCGTTCTGGAATTGCGGGATACACCCGAAAAGTAAAAGAAATTATTCTTTCAATTGAGCTTGAGCGGACTTACTCAAAGGATCAGATTCTTAATTACTATCTAAACTCAATTGGCTATGGTGGTACGGCATACGGGGTTGAATCTGCCTCAAAACGCTACTTCGATAAATCTGCAAAAGATCTTTCTATTGAAGAGGCTGCATACATTGCTTCCATTCCGCAGTATCCAAGTTTATACGATAGCAATAGTCCAAATTTTGATTCAGACTCTACCCTAGCACGTCAGAGAACTGTCATAGATTACATGCGTGAACAAGGCTACATTACTCCACAACAGGCGAAGGATGCTAAAAAAGTTGATGTGCTCGCCAACATCAAACCACTCACGAATGACCCTACGACAAAGCTCGCACCTCACTTTGTGGATGAGGTCATTACACAACTTGAAGGTAAATACGGCGCCGATAACGTACGTAAGGGTGGCTGGCGCATAACAACAACAATCGACTGGGACATGCAGCAGCTAGCCGAAAAATCTGTAGCAGAGAACATGGCTGGAGTTGAATCACGACGCGGTGGGCTTGGCGGTAATAATGCTGCACTCGTTGCGGTTGCACCAAACACAGGTCAAGTACTTTCTATGGCGGGTAGTCGTGGCTATTCATACCCAGAATTTGGTAGCTACAATGCCGCAACGTCCGATTTACAGCCAGGTTCAAGCCTAAAGCCATTCGTGTACGGTACGCTGTTTCAGGGTAACACCTACGGAGCAGGTTCAGTGATTCCAGATAGTCGTGAGGCATTTTACGGCATCTATCCAAACAACTTCGACAAAAAATTCCGCGGTAACATCAGTATCAGAATGTCTCTGGCTGAATCGAGGAACCTCCCGGCTATGAAGGCTGCAAACATTGCAGGTATGCAAAACGTTATTAACAATACAAAAATTGCGGGTGAAACCGACATCAGCTGTGGGCAATCGAATGAATGCTCGGATCCGTTCCTTGCAATTGGCTCTGGAACGCTACGATTAGACCAGCACACAACCGCATACGCAGCACTCGCAAATAAAGGTATCGCAAAACCAGAAACCTATGTTCTGAAGATAGAAAAACCAGACGGTGAGATTGTCGAAGAATGGAAGGATACCGCAGGAACACCAGTATTTAACGACCCCGGCAGAAGTGAAGAGATTTCATACATACTGAGCGAAATACTCAGTGATGATCCTGCTCGTGCCGTAACCTTCGGTCGTGGACTCAGTTACTTCAACCCTAAAGGAGTAAAAATAGCAGTCAAAACCGGTACAACTGATAATTCTAAAGATGGCTGGATGATGGGTTATTCACCAAAAATTGCTGTAGGTGTATGGGCTGGACGAAGCGACGGCCAAGCAATGGGCGGTTACACTGATAGCCGAACCGGACCAATCTTCGGTGCATTCATGAAGGATGTACACGCTAACATCCTCTCTAAGCCCCAATACGGCTATAAGAGTAATGAATGGTACACAAAGCCAGGTGGCGTACAGAAACTGTCAGTAAGTGGCCGCTCTGATCTCTTCCCTTCTTGGTATAAAAAACCAAAAGAAGAACTCAAAGACTACGTTATGGACAGAGTGTCTAAAAAACTAGCGAATTCATGTACACCAGAAGCTGCAAAGGAGACAATTAAGATTGTTGTCGTGAGCGACCCAACAAAGCCCGGTAGCCAAACACCTGGTGCAGCACCAGACGGTTATGATATTAGCAAAGAAGACGATGTGCATATCTGTGGCGATGCACAGCCTACAGCGGGCGTGTCTCTCTCTGGAAGTGGTCTAACACATACTATTTCATCTACAGCTATTGCCGGTAGATTTGGTCTACAGACAGTAGATTTCATCGTGAATGGACAAGTAGTTAATTCGCAACAAGCTACAGGTAATGGTACCTACTCCTACGCGTATACATTCCCTACGGCAGGGGTATATAACATACAAGTCCGCGTCACTGACCAGGGTTATTATCAGGCAGTAGCAGATAGGTCGAATGAACCGATTGGTTCATAAATTACTGATTAGCGATTGTTTCGAGTAGTTTATCTTCAGCCGTTTGTGGTCGTCTACGACTCTGTGGTCGAGGCTTAGGTGAAGCGGTAGCAGTGCGAGGTGATACCTTTGGTCTATTTTGAACGGTTACTGGCTTAGCGTCAACTTTACTAGGTTTCGGAGAACCGAGCATTTTAGCAAACATCATTCTACCTGCAGAAGTCTGGAGATTCCGCGTGAATTCAACAGGTACAGTTTGCGATTGAAAACTTCCGGCTTTTTCAACAACTACAAGCGTTCCATCGTCTAAATACCCGACGCCCTGAGTACGTTCTTGACCACGCTGCACAATCTTAATCTCTGCCTGTTCACCAGGGAGACGTGTCGGTCGAAGATTCTGTGAAAGTTCATTAATATTTAAGACTCTCACACCTTCAATTTCAGCTACCTTTAGAAGGTTAAAATCAGTTGTGAACAAAAGCGCGCCGCGTTTTTTGGCTAGCTTAACGAGCTTTTCATCTACCCCTGGTTCTTCAGGGATGTCATCACCAATAATTGCAATGTCGGCATCTCTACTTGCCTGCAGATCTTGAATGACCGAAAGTCCAAATCGGGCTCGTTCGCGCTTAATATGATCTGCCTTGTCGGCAAGTAGCTGCAGTTCGGCAATAACAAAACGCGGCACAAGTAGTTGTGATGGCACAAAGCCAGATTTAACTACCTCAACAATACGGCCGTCAATTAAAGCGCTTGTATCGAGGAGTACCGCATTTTTATGACGAATTTTAAGTGGGGTATTTTGAAATACTATATAGACACCGAGCCCCACGCTCAGTGCTGAAAGTAGTAGTATGAGTTCTAACATTATGTGTTCCTTATATATTCTGTAATTATGATTTTAAGTATTCGTTCAATGCCTCTTTCAGGCTTGAAACGGATTGTAATAATGGTGATTTTGTATCTGCCTTCGGGCCAATAGCTGCCTTGAAGCCAAGTTGCTTAACCTCTTTCAGGCGCTGTTCAATGTTTGGCACATGTCGTACCTCGCCTGAGAGTCCAACTTCGCCAAACACGACAGCGTCGTCTTTCAACTTCAAGCCTTTTGCGGCAGAGGCAATTGCCATACAGACCGCAAGGTCAGCAGCAGGTTCAGTTATTTTTATACCACCAACAATGTTGATATATACGTCGTATTCACTGAGATCAAGCTTTGTACGGCGTGATAGCACCGCGGTCAGTAAATTAAGCCTGTTTAAATCAAAACCCGATGCAGCGCGCTTAGGGTAGCCAAAGCTGGTTCTGTTCACAAGGGCCTGAACTTCTACTAATATAGGCCGAGTACCTTCCATGGCTGCAAGCACAATTGAACCATCGGCTACTTGACGTTCTGCCAAAAGCACAGCAGACGGATTAGCTACCGGCAATAAGCCTTTTTCAGTCATGTCAAAAATACCAACTTCAGACGTAGAGCCAAATCTATTCTTAACTGCACGGAGTACTTTAAAGCCACCGTATCTGTCGCCCTCTAGGTTAAGCACAACATCTACCAGATGCTCGAGTAGCTTCGGACCCGCAATGCTACCTTCCTTAGTAACATGCCCGACAATAATAAGTGTGGTACCGCTCTGCTTAGCTGCCTGTGTTAATAAATACGTACTATTAGTAATCTGACTAATTGATCCCGGCGCAGACGTAACTGCATGGCATGATACAGTTTGAATTGAATCAACAATTACCACCTGGTGTTCTTTAGCGAGTATTGTTTCGGCAATATCATCACTACTGGTAGAACTTGCCAGAAGTACCGCTTGCTTCTTAGGTGTAATACGCTCAGCACGCATACTCACCTGTTCAAGCGATTCCTCACCGCTGACATACAACACACTGTAATCTGTAGAAAGCTCCGCCGCGAGCTGCATTAACAAGGTACTTTTACCAATGCCCGGCTGCCCAGCTATTAAATTCACACTGCCTGCCACAAAGCCACCACCCAGAACAGAATCTACATCAGATACGTGTGTAGAAAGTCGAACTGAACGCTGCTTTTTGGCCAAAACTCCCACCTGTGTGCCAATAAGCTTTGTACCCCGTGCACTGGCAAGTGCAGGATCTTTAGAAACATTGAGTTGTTCAACCAAACTGTTCCAAGCACCACAGCTCGCACAGCGACCCGCCCACTTACCGTGAGCTGCGCCGCACTCCTGACAGATGAACTGATGTGTGTTTTTAGCCATGCCTACCTAACAGTATACCATTGCCAGTTATCTCGTTTGATAATTGCTATCGAGCTGCTGCGTAAGGTCAGTTTGCGTAGCGGCCAGTTCATTGCGGCTGGCAACTATACTGTTATATTCTGCCGTGAGTTGTACTGCAGTCGTAACTGTATCGTTATATTCTTTAACTACCTGGTTGAAGTTTGGCACTGTTGCATTATATGCAGAAACATCGGTACGTCGTAAGATGTTCATTCGTTGTTGATCTGAATTTAACTGCGACTCTAGATTAGAAATAGTAGATTCAGTCGTCTCTATTTCCTTTTTCAATAATACTAATTGCTGGTCATAGGACTTTATTTGATTCTCTATACTGACAAACTGAGTTTGATAGCCTTCTGTGTATCGAACTATCTTACTTCTATTTTTGAAGTACTGTGCATAATGATCTTCAAGCGCTTGAGGCAGTACTGCGATTTCAGTTCCAAGTATTGAATGGAGCTCGTTATTGATTTCATCTGGCTCAAGTTTTTTATAATCTTC
>JBGSPG010000087.1:0-5028 GCA_041738725.1 Saccharimonadales bacterium (SeqCode) | reverse complement strand
CGAGCTTTACTGATGCAATATTTATGTACATATTTATAAAGTCACCCGGGCTGAATTCGTGTATCAGGTTGGTATGAGTTGAGCCTGTGCTGCTTTTTCCAAGTATATCTGTCAGCTGAACTGTCTTACCTTTTTCATCCTTCAGCTTAAGAAACTCATTAACGTTCTTGTTTTCTAACGTTTGATTCGTATCAAGCAGATTAAGCACTGCCGCGTTGTATAGTACGATTTTACCGTTTTGATCTGTTGCCATTACAGCTTCACCCATATTATTGATGAGTGAAAGTAGACGTTGACGCTCGAAGGCAGTCTGCTTGGAGGATTCGTCTATGATCTCACGCTCTTGGTCGGAAATTGTCCGGTACTTAGAAACGAGAATCGCAACAGACGAAGCACCAACAGAATACAGTAGCGCAAGCGTGATGTTCACGCCGTCTATAGGAAGATTTGATATATAGAGCGACGTAAAAGTAATAGCAGTGAAGTAGACTATTGAAGCCCACATCCATTTTTTACCAAACAGTAGATCGATAGCAATCATGAATGCAATATACTGAAACGAAAAAGGAGTTGGGAACGGATCAAGGAATACAACCAGAAGTCCGAGTGCTATGGTGTATGCCAGGTAGAATAGTACAAGACGCACGCCTTCTCTGATCCATCTGGTAAGCGCATATATTGCGAGAATTGCTAGGCCTATCGTCATTACGATGTAATATGCGTAATCTGCAGCGGTTCCGCTCTTAAAAAAGTTTGGATTGAAATAGGTTAGAATTCTCCCCGCAGTAATACTTATAAGCACAGGTATAAGCAACCCGTATAGTAGATTAGCTTTTTTGATGGCCTTCTCAAGGCGAAGTGTAATTTCACTCATTTGTACTCATTATGACTCACTTACCATCAGTCGTAAAGCTTATGTCTATGTAAGGCTCGGATGGTACGATTTTAATTCAGCGCGGTGCAATTTATAATCAGGGTCCATTGTTGCAAGTTCGTCCCAGAACACCTGTCTGTGATGTGGGTTTTTAAGATGCGCCAGCTCGTGGCAGAGTACATACCTAATGAGTTCTTCAGGCACCTGCATAAGCCATATATTGAGCGCAACCACACCTTCGCTAGAGCAACTACCCCATCTGGTATGCATATTTTTTACGCTGACGGATTTGTAGTTATAGCTATAGTGCTGAGAGATTTTGTAGAGTTGTGACGGTAGATAGTCCTCTGCCTCTTTCTTGACGGCCCTTGTTGCTGCTTTTAGCGCAATTGTTTGCACGTGTGGGTCGGTGTAATCCATCACACTTGGCACCTGAATTGTAATTATTCCGTTCTGTACACGACTTTTTACTGTAGTATCTGTACTTGCTACAAACGTGAGTACGTGCCGCTTACCGATAGTCATTCGATGTCCCAGTATGCGTTTTTGAACTGATTTACTGTGTTCTAGTATCCACTGTGTATGCGTTCTGGCATACTTTTCGCCAATAACGTAAGGTACGTACTTTGGAATAACCACAACGGGCCTCCCGGTATGGTTAATTTTAAGAATCAACCGCTTGGCTCGTGGTGATTTTTGTATAGATACATCACCAACTTGTTGTATGTGTATTATTCGCACACTGTTATTGTATCAGTTGGTTCGTAGGTTTTCTTCTCTGCGGTGCTGGTATTTGGCTTGGTGCAGAAAATTCGCCGCGGCTGATACTTTCGCTATACATTCCAGCAATCTTTTTAAGAACCGTCAGCATTTGGCTCCTGAATGCGTGCTTGCCACTAATTACAATTGCAGTTTCTTTTTCGGTTGGCCGCTGAAGTGAGTCTTTTAATCGTGTAAATGTTTTGCTATCAATTTCGAACGAGTACTTACTGTCCGGGTTTCTACGGTCACGCTGGGTAGCTCTTACTAAAGATGTCTGCATATCGGTTTGTAGCCATACGGTGAGCGTTCGGTAGCCGTTTTTTGATGCAAGCGTGTAGAGTTGGTTCCTTTGTTTGCGAGTCAGGAACATACCTTCACAGACAACAGTAGCTTTGGTTTTTAAAAGTTGTTCAATATTGTAGTGCATTATTCGGTCGATTATTTCCGATTCGTCTGTATTAAAAAGTGGCTTTTCAAAAAGCTCGTAGCGCAGTACTTCTTCACTTATTCTCGGTAGATCGTATAATTCTGCAAATTGACGTGCAAAGAATGTTTTACCCGACCCCGGATAGCCCATTGTAACAATTAGTAGCGGTGGTGTAAGTTGTAGTTGCTTCATACCTCGTGTAGTTAAAAATTATAACAGATTATGTCAGATGGGCCATCCGCTATAGTTAATTACCAGATGTGATGGTACAATATTCTTTGTTACAACGTTTTATAAATTATAGGTACTGTCTGTTACACGATGGTGCTTATATACAACAAAGGGGCGTAGTACAACGGTTAGTATAAAGGTCTCCAAAACCTTAGATCGTGGTTCGATTCCACGCGCCCCTGCCACGATATTTAGCACATCCAACAGATATAAATGTAGCAATCAGTACAACAAAGCGTGAACAGACTCACTTTATTGCAGTTATTCACGCAAAGTGTGATATAATTAGAATATGATAAACCGAGTCACTAAGGATAGAATTGCTGGATTACTGAAGCTCTATCAACAGCTGTTAGGCGAGAGTCCCGATGCAATTCGAGAGATAGCACTATCCGAGATTCCTGAAATGGTTTACAACAGTAATGCCATAGAAAATTCCACACTTACTTTAGAAGAAACCGAGAATATCCTTCTGAGAGACACCATAAAGAAAGATCAAGATGTACGTGAAGTATTTGAAGCCAAGAATTTGGCAAAAATCACAGAATACCTTCTTGAAAGCCCGAAGCTGGATCTGGATATCGAACTGATACTTCGTCTTCACAAGATGCTACTAACTGGAATAAATGATGATTGGGCTGGTAGATTTCGTCACGGAAAGGAGTGGGTTCGTGTTGGAGCTCATATTGGTGCCAACCCTGCATTTGTACAAAACCTGATGTCTGAAGCAGTAGAGACCTATAACGAAGACAGTACTCGATACTTTTTAGACAAAATAGCGTGGTTCCATGCCGAGTTTGAAACAATACACCCGTTTCCAGACGGTAACGGTCGCATAGGGCGTGTCCTTGTGAACCAGCAACTCATGCTCCTGGGTTATCCACCAATAATCGTTCCAAATAAGGGTAAAAAAACTGATTACTACCCAGCTTTTACCAATTATATAACTACGACGAAATTTGATAGCTTTACTAATTTATTTGCTAGTCTGCTTATAGAATCACTTTACAGACGTACTACGGTGCTTTCGGCATCTAAGATAGTGACACTAACTCACTGGGCGAAAGCAAATAATATTGCGGGTAATGTCGCCTCAAACAAAGCCAAGAGAGGTACTATACCGGCTTTTAGGATGCGCGACAGATGGATGATTGCCAGTGATCATGTTTACATCGACTAAGACTTGACTATATTTCACAAAGTTCGATAGTCATCTACAAGCCCCTGCCACGAATTTTCGAAGATTCCATATATGAAATCATAACTACAGGCGTTGATCTTGAGTATTGTAAATCAATTACTTAAATCTGCACGATAGCCCAGCGCACTATAAATCCACCAAGATAACAAGCTCAGAGGTTAGCCTATACATTTTTGTTACTCGTTTTACGAGGTATCTATCCTCATTAAACATCATATATAAATCCTGTCCTTAAGATGTGTGCACATTGCGATCGTATACATAAAGGCTTATACTTATATACGTAGTAACAATGTCAGGAGATGGTAATTGCTTAAAATAAACATAGCCTTCCCTATAATTGCTGTGTTGGTATTGATTTGTATTATTGTACTTAACGGTGCTCTTTTGTGGGCAGACTCAGTAACATGGAACTTTGATACAGAATCAGATTATAGTTATAACTCTTCAAATGTTCAGTTTTCGGGCGGCGCTGCTTCTGTTAAATCTCAGAGCAATTGGTACGATACTGACTGGAATTACCGAAGAAACTTAGCAGTAACGGGATCGGTTGGTCAGAGTCTTACGGATTATCAGGTGAAGATTGATGTTACGTATGATTCGAATATGCAAACAGATTTTGATGATCTTATTTTTACTTCAGATGATGGAACAACATCCTTAAATTACTGGATTGAAAGTAAAACCAATGAAGCTTCAGCGGTTGTTTGGGTTATGGTTCCTAATTTGCCAGCTTCACCCGCTCAAACGACTTTGTATATGTACTATGGAAATGTAGGAGCCAGTAGCACCTCAAGTTTATCTAGTACGGCCATGGCAGGTACTGATTTCAGTCAAGACAATGGCTATAGTTTTACCGAAAATAGCATTAGCGAAAGTTATGGAAATATACTGGGGCCACTCAGAAGTGGCTTCAAGTCTGTTGCAATTGGTGACGTGTGGACGAGACATGCGCCTTTGGCTAATACTCGCTTAGACACCGTCGACTATATTGGTAACGGGGTGATTCTAGCAGGCTCAAGAGGTACCAATGCAGGCCATGTTCTTCGTAGTACTGATTATGGCACAACATGGGAAGATCTAGGTAATCTAACTGGAGGTGTCAATATTACGAACATAAAGTCTGCAGGTAACGGGAAGGCCTATGTTCTTACTGGTGATTCTCAAATTTATAGAACGACTGATTCCGGCGCCAACTGGACAACTTTGGGAGTAGTTTCATCAAATACGCCGTTTGAAGGTAACTATCAAATAACTTATGGGCTCGAGGCTTCTGGTGACACTGTTATCATCAGTGATACCAAGGCCGGTGGTGGACATGTATTTCGCTCTACCGATAGCGGATCTAGTTGGACAGATCTTGGTGCGTTTACTACCGGTCCGCTTTATAACTTCGAGCGAGTTGAAGACGGTATATTGTTAATGACTTGGTCTGGTACGGTCTTGAAAAGTACAGACGATGGGGCTACGTGGATT
Source organism: Saccharimonadales bacterium (SeqCode) (assembly GCA_041738725.1). Lineage (GTDB taxonomy): Bacteria > Patescibacteriota > Saccharimonadia > Saccharimonadales > UBA7683 > JAGOUG01. Next base: position 57 of record JBGSPG010000087.1, on the reverse strand, counting down.
TCAAAAGGTAACCTCAGTAGTGGTAGTGCTCTCTACGGACATCGATATGTGGGCAAT
>JBGSPG010000070.1:0-6146 GCA_041738725.1 Saccharimonadales bacterium (SeqCode) | reverse complement strand
TTGGCAATGCAACGTGCAGTCGATCTGATTGATCTTGCAGACTCGCAAGTAGTTATTGACGGTAACTATAACTATCTGCCTGATGTGCCAAACTCATGTTACCTAGTTAAGGCAGATGATAGTGTTCAGGCAGTGGCTGCTGCATCAGTGATTGCCAAGGTGTTAAGAGATACATACATGCAAAAATTATCACAGGAGTATCCTGACTACGGTTTTGAAAAACATGTAGGATATGGCACGAAGTTGCACCAAGAGGCACTACTAGAACATGGCGTACTGCAATCAATTCATAGGCTTAACTATAAACCAATTAAAAAGTTGCTACAGTCATGAGTACAAGTACCGGCAATAGCGCTGAAGACTCAGCGGCAATCTATTTAGAGACTCTCGGGTACGAAATTATAGCCAGAAATTGGAAAACACCACTGTGTGAAATAGATATTGTAGCCAAAAAGAACAACGTGATTTCATTCGTAGAGGTAAAGTACCGTAGCTCAGCTAATCAAGGCACCGGATTAGAATATATCACGCCGAAAAAACTACAGCAGATGCGTTTTGCTGCAAACTGCTGGGTGAGTGATACTTAGTGGTCTGGCGATTACTACCTGAGTGGTATTGAAGTTACGGGTGACTACCGCGTTACAGAATTTATCGACGTAATTGAGTAGCTACTGACTTTTGAGCCACTCTACAATTTTTGCTTCATCTCGATTGCGCCAAGCGATCTTCGCCTTAATGTCGTTAATCGCAACTTTGATGTTACGTTTAAGAGTTACCTCTGTGAGTTTTGGCACGAAGAATGCTTCGTATCGCTTAAGGCCAGCTTTAGTGCTCAGGCCTCTGGCTGCATATACCGGGAAGTAATCGTAAGACTTGGAATTATGAAGCATTTGTTTAACATATGCCCAGTTGTCTTCAAAGAATGTCCATAGGGCGTCTCGTGTGTGATGGTTCCCAGCAAGCAGCGCAATCCAGCGGATGAAGTCTTGAGCCCTAACGAAGCCATTCTTACTAATTGCCTCAGAAATATAGCGAGCGACATCATTACCTTGCTTGGTTTGAGTTAACGCGCCCGTTATATCAAGCTGTAAGTCTGCTGATGTAGTTGTTTGATAGAGCTTCATTATGCGTGATAAGACGGCATCATGATCATCGTGATTCCTGACAGCGCAGCGTAGAATAACGGATCTTAGATCTGCAGGTAACTGCTCGATATCATCTTTATGCTGTTCGTATAAACTAAGTGCGTGGGAGATAGCCTCAGAATCTTCGCCAGCAATGGTGAGAGCTATAGCTGAAACTCTTAGGTGTGAGACGTTAGGGTCTTCAGACTCTAGAGTATCCCAGCCGAGTCTGTCGTAATGAGGTTTTATCATACCGGCGAGAGTTTGCTTAAGCTTCAGATCGGAATCATCGTCGCCTTCAACTAATGCACGTGCAGTGCCAAAACTGGAGGCCATAAGTGACCAGACGGCATCTCGGGTCTCAGCCGAGTTACCCACTGCAAGCGTCAGTGTTTCAGTAATACTACTATCACCACGTTTGTTTAGTAGGAGTTGATCGTTGAATAGGGCAATTTTACCTTCGGCTGGAATTAAATTCCCTTGTAACTTCTCAGAAAGTGCTCCGATGTGCTCTGGGTTAGTGTACTTCACCAGGTAGTGTCCGCTGCCGTACTGGTTAAGAACTACAAATTCAGAATCAGGCGCGGTGAGCGATACCTGCTTAGTACTAAAAATATCTTCAGAAAGTGTGTTCGGAGACAGTAGTGGTATTGGCCATAGCGAAGTATCATCACTGGAATCGAGCACAAAACGTTCTTGCGCTAATGTAATATCTGATCCCGACTGATCGACACTGACAATTGGCATTCCAGACTGGGCTAACCATGGATTCATGAGTGAAGTAACATCTTTACCACTCGATTTACCGAGGCTTACCCAAAGATCATCGCGAGTAGTGTTTTTATATGCATGAGTAACAAAATAGTCTTTGAGGCCCGTTTTGAATGCGTCATCACCGATGTATTCACGGAGCATCTTAATGAGACGTCCACCTTTTGCATACACGATTGCAGGGTCAAATAGTGTTTCTATAAGTGCTGGGTCGGTAACGTCAACCCTCACAGGCTGTACATCACTGTAAATGTCACGTCCGCTCGTACTTACAACGTCGCTCGCAGTGTACTCTTCCCATTGATGCCAATCTGGGTGGAGGGCATCGAGGGCTAGATGTTCCATAATGCTGGCAAAGCTTTCATTTAGCCATAAATCATCCCACCACTTCATAGTTACAAGGTTGCCAAACCATTGGTGAGAGAGTTCGTGTGCGACTACTAAGGAGACGTATTGTTCGGTTGAAATTGATCTGTTATCTGGGTCGCTCAGTAGTGCAATCTCTCGGTAAGTAATCATACCCCAGTTTTCCATTGCGCCTGCGTCAAAGTCAGGCAACGCAATCTGATCACACTTTTTAAGCGGGAACGGTGTATCGAAGTATTCGCTGAAGAATTCTAGTATTCGTTTACCTTCTTGCAAAGAGTAGTTGAGCCAACTCTTCGGCTGAGCAACGCTCGACCAGGTTCGAAGGACGGTACCAGCTTTGGTGGTGTCCTCGACGTAGTGCATGTCTCCAAAGGCAAATGCGAGCAGGTACGTGCTCATAATTGGTGTTGTTTCAAAGGTAGTGACAAACGAGTCAGCGTTTACGTTTTCGGTTTCAACGGGCGTATTACTGAGCACAGGTTCTCCAACTGGGGTCTGAAGTGTGAGCTGGAACGTTGCTTTCGCTTCCGGCTCGTCGATACAAGGGAAGACCTCCCTGGCATGATGACTTTCAAACTGAGTCACGATTATCTGTTTTTCAGCACCTTCGTGCGTAAATTTACTAACATACATGCCCACCATAGAATCATCATGAACTCTGCCTGAAAATTCCAATACAATCTCATGTTCGTCTGCGGTAAGGTCAGCTGAAGATTCAATCCGTAGTACATCAAATTCGTGTAAAGATGTAGAAGCCTTAAGTCCATCAATAGTTGCCGAGTTTACTACGAGCTCTTTGGCGTGAAGCTCAACGTACTGTTGAGGTTGCGAAAGTGAGCCTGTAACGGTGACTGAACCGGTAAATGTAAGCTCTGTTCTGTTGATATCAAGTGATAAATCGTAGTGTTTTGGCTTGAACGAATTATAGAGGCGTGTAAACATGTCACCAGTATAAAGCATTGACACAATAGACATAAGTGTGATATAATAAAAAGATAGGTCATTGACTATATATAGTAGTCAATGTATTCTAGATATAGTTTCCGGCCAGCAGGTCGGAATTTTTCATAAGAATTCTTGGTTATATACATTTGAAAGGATAAAAAATGGAACTACAGATTAAACAGCTCGTAATGGCTGTAAAACAAATTGCGGAAGAAAAGAACTTACCAGAAGACGTAGTGCACGAAGCAGTTGAACAGGCGCTTGCAGCTGCATACAGAAAAGATTTTGGTGAGCGAGAACAAAACGTTGCCGTTCAACTTAACTCAAATACTGGCGACATGACTGCTATAACTAGCTACGACGTTGTTGAAGACGACGCGGTAGAAAACGATGCGCAACAACTTACGGTTGAGCAGGCGCAGAAGTTCAAAAAAGGCGCCAAGGTTGGCGATGTTGTAACTGAAGAAGCTCACCCAACTACATTTGGCCGCGTTGCTGCTCAGACTGCTAAACAAGTTATTCTACAACGTATCCGTGAAGCTGAAAGAGAAATCATCTTAGGTGAATACGAAGATAAAATTGGTACTGTTATTGTTGGTACCGTTCAGCGGGTTGAACCACGACTCGTGCGTGTTGACCTTGGCAAAGCTACAGGAATACTTCCTGCCAGCGAGCAGATACAAGGTGAATACTACGGTGTAGGTTCACGTATTAAAGTATTTTTGAAAGATGTTGAACGCGGTAACCGTGGTCCACAACTCATACTTTCTCGTGCTAATGAAGAATTTATTGAATATCTCTTCCGCCAAGAAGTCCCAGAAATGGAAAGCGGCGCAGTAGAAATTAAGGGTATAGCACGGCAAGCTGGTCTTCGTACAAAGATCGCAGTAAGTTCTACTGTTCCAGGCGTTGACCCAGTCGGAACATTCGTTGGCGGACACGGTACACGCGTTCAGTCTGTTATGAATGAAATTGGTGATATGGAAAAGATCGATATCATCACCTACGCTGAAGGAAATGAGCAGTACATTAAGAATGCACTTTCACCAACAGAGGTTATTCGTGTAGAAATTCACGAAGCATCTAAGCACGCCAAGGTTATTGTAGATCAAAGCCAACTTTCAATCGCAATTGGTAAAGCCGGTCAGAATGTACGTCTTGCAAGCAAACTTACAGGTTACGAACTTGACATTGAATCTGGAGAATCAAAGTCAGAACCAGTTGTTGAAGAACCAGCTCCAGAAGCTGTAGTGGTTCCAGAAGTGGCAGAGACTCCAGCTGAGGTTGCTGTCGAGGCACCTACACCGGTAGTAGCGCCAGTTGCTGCACCTGTAAAACCTGCACCTGCTAAAAAGTCTAGCAAGCCAAAGCGCCGAGACGACATCGAAGCCGGCTTCATCGACGCAATTGAATCTACTGAAGAGTAGAAATAGCATAATAGCTTGTTGTAATTAGCACTCTTGACGTGAGAGTGCTAAATGCTACAATTGTATGTATGAACACGAGCAGGGACTTTCAAGAATTCTTAAATCACCTGACCGAGAACGCTCGGCTCAGCTTGCAGCATGCCGACGCAATTGCTCGTAGCTTTGGCAACGCCTATGTTGGTACGGAGCACATTTTACTCGGAGTGCTGAGCCAAGAGAACTCTATTGGTGCAAAGCTACTCGATACATCAGGCGTAACTCTTGACCGAGCACGAACAGCACTCAAGCTTACTCCGCGTGATTCCGACGACTCTATAAGCGGTAAGGGCCTCAGCGAAGCTGCGAAACTTACACTTCGTACCAGTTGGGAAATTGCTAAGGAATTCAATCAAGATTACTGTGGTACAGAACATATGCTGTATAGTATTTTGATTCAAAAAAATACCCGTGCCAACGTACTGCTCAGAGATATGAATATAAACGTAGACGGCCTGACTGCAGAGTTAGAATCTTTCTTAAATCAGCAACGGTTTGAGTATGGTGATACTGGCACAGCCACTGGTGAACGTGAGAAAAAGAAGAAGAGTGCCCTAGAATACTTCGGCACAGATCTTACCAAGCTTGCTCTTCAAAACAAGCTTGACCCAGTAATTGGTCGTGCAAAAGAACTTCAACGTTTAATCACGATTCTTTCGAGGCGTACAAAAAATAATCCAATTTTAATTGGTGAACCAGGTGTAGGTAAAACTGCAATCGTTGAAGGTCTTGCCCAGCGGATTGCAGATCAAAACGTACCTGAAAGCTTGTTTGATAAAAAAGTAATAATGATTGACCTTGTCGGCATGATTGCAGGTACAAAATACAGGGGCGAGTTTGAAGAACGGCTCAAGGCAGTAATGTCTGAAATCACTCAAGATAAGAACGTAATTGTATTTATAGACGAGATTCATTTATTAGTTGGTGCGGGTTCTGCCGAAGGTGCAATGGACGCTGGAAACATCTTAAAGCCTGTGCTTGCACGAGGCACAATGCGCCTAATAGGTGCAACAACAATTGATGAGTACCAAAAAAGTATAGAAAAAGATGCTGCACTTGACCGACGTTTTCAGACAATTGAGGTACAACCACCTTCAGTTGAAGAAACAGTTGAAATTCTCCAAGGTCTTAAAAATAAGTACGAACAGCACCATAACGTCACAATGAATGACGAACTAATTCGTCGCACGGTCTACCTGAGTGATAGGTATATGAGTGAACGGCATATGCCAGATAAGGCGATTGATTTACTCGACGAAGCAGCAGCTTTTAGACGAGTAGAAAAAGATGCCGTACCAGAATTTCAACGTGGTTTAATGCGTGAGATAAAACTGACCCGCTCACGCATGGACGACGCAGTCTCTCATGAAGATTTTGAAAGTGCTGCAAAACATAAGAATACACTGGCAGACTTAGAACTTCTACGAGAGGCAGATCCCGCAAAAACGCAACCTTCGAACGTACTTACAGAGGC
>JBGSPG010000025.1:0-11375 GCA_041738725.1 Saccharimonadales bacterium (SeqCode) | reverse complement strand
ACGCGCTGTATCTCGTCGATTGGTCTGTACCTGCTGGAATGCGAGGAATGCGAGTAGGAAGATTAAACCTCCGATTGCGAGTACAAGTACTACTTCTATTAATGTGAAACCTTGTTTATTGTTCTTGATTCTGTTCATACCACCCCTTTATTATCTTGTTGTAATGCTTATCATTATAGATGCACTGATGCACTTGTCAATAGTATTTATGCTTATTTTTTAGCCGAGACTCTCACTTGCGAGTCCATATACCGGAACCAAGATGGCTAGAACTATAATTCCGACTACCAGTGCTAGTAGTACCATCAATACTGGTTCTATAGTTGTGCTAATAGTTTTAATCTTATTATCAAGCTCAGTTTCATAATATGTGGCGGATTTATCCATCATTTTATCTACTGCGCCTGATTGTTCACCAATTTTTAACATCTGTGATACAAGCGGTAAAAATGTTGGCTCATCTTTAAGTGAATCTGAAAGTGGGGCGCCACCCTTCACCTTCTCTGCTGCCCGGCCTATTGCCGCGGCAATATGGACGTTATCTACTGCCTGTGCAGTAATTCTGAGCATCTCAAGCATCTGTACACCACTGGCAACTAGTGTTTGGCCAGTACGCGAGAACCTGGCCATATACAGCTTTCTGAACAGATCACCAAACAGAGGCACCTTTAGTTTGAATCTATCTGCAAATTGAATGCCGGAAGTTGTCTTAAGCCACCGTCTGAGGAACAATATAAACCCGATTGAAACCATTATTATAAGCCACCAGTAGTTCGTAATAATCTTTGCTATACCTATAAGTACGGCTGTAAGGAGCGGGAGTTCTTTATCAAAATCTTTATATAATAGTTCAATCTGAGGAACTACCGTTGTCAGCAGAAATGTTACAACACCAAAAATAACAAACGTGACGATTAGCGGGTAAATTAATGCTCCCCGAACCTTGCTGATCATGTCTGCGTCTTTTTCTTGTTGGTAAGCAATTCGCTCCAGGGCCTCATCGAGCGTACCAGAGGTCTCACCCGCACCTACAAGTGCAATATACACCTCGTTAAACACCTTTGGGTGTTTAGAAAGTGATGCAGATAGTGTGACACCACCTTCGACAGAAGAAATTATTTTATTTAAAATAACTGCAAGTTGTTTACTGTCTGTTTGTTCTGAAACAGTATGTAGACTCTGCGTGAGTGGGAGTCCCGCATTAATGAGCGTCGCTAGCTGACGCGTAAAAATGATTCTGTCTTTAGTGCTTACTCTGTTGGTGATTTTACCGAGTATCGCGCTACCTTCTTGCTTAATTTCTATACTAAGTGGGGTCAAGCCTTGTGCTACAAGCAGCTTTGCTGCGGCACCTTCAGTATCAGCTTCAACTAAACCTTTGGTGGTACCACCTGTATTGTTTTTTGCTGTGTACTGAAAAGTAATCATCGTGCCTAGCCTCGCATCAATCGTTCAAATTCTTCTAGATCTATAGCAAACGTTTTGGCATCATCGTAGGTAATACTACCCGCTTTAATAAGTGATATCAGTGTTCGGTCCATAGATTGCATGCCCTTATCAGCACCTGTCTGAATAACTGCGTCGAGCTGATGACTCTTACCTTCTCTAATGATGTTTCTGACGGCTGGGTTTGCAATAAGTACCTCAGCGGCTGCTACGCGGCCACCGCCGATAGTTGGCACAAGGCGCTGCGAACAGATTGCCATTAATATATTAGATAGCTGAGACCGAATTTGTGGTTGCTGGTGTGGCGGGAACACGTCTATCATACGGTCAATCGATTGTGCGGCCGAGTTAGTGTGAAGTGTTGCGAACACGAGGTGGCCCGTTTCTGCAATTGTGATAGCCGCTGAAATAGTTTCTAGATCTCTCATTTCTCCAATCAGAACTACATCTGGGTCCTGGCGTAGACTGGAACGAAGCGCCGCACTAAAAGAATACGTATCATAATGGACCTCTCTCTGAACAATTACAGATGCTTTGGATTTATGCGTGAACTCAATCGGATCTTCAATAGTGATAATGTGTTCTGAGCGTTCAGTATTAATTTTATCTACTAACGCTGCAAGAGTCGTAGATTTACCAGAACCGGTTGGGCCAGTGACCAGTACAAGCCCGCGCGGATAATCTGCAAACGTATTTACAATTTCTGGAAGACCAAGTTGCTCTGTTGTTAAGATCTCGTTTGGAATCAAGCGGAGCGCGGCGGCCAAGTTACCGCGTTCGTGATATGCGTTTACGCGGAACCTTCCGAGCTCACCAAAGGCAAAGCTGAAGTCGAATTCTTTATCTTTTAAGAGTACTTGTTTCTGGTCGTCGTCTAGAATTGCAAATATTAAGCCCTCGACCTGCGCCTCAGTTAAAATCGGCATATCTGCAATGGCACTCAGCTTGCCATCAACACGAAGCATCGGCGCAAGCCCAACCTGAACGTGAAGGTCGGATGCCTTGTTCTTAATTACGTGTTCGAGTAAGTTTTCTATTCTCAGTGCTGTAGCCATCCCACCTCCTTATGCGCTATCTGCTGCTGTCACACGGTTAACCTCTTCAAGCGTTGTAACGCCTTTTAGTGCTTTGAGGTATCCGTCTTGACGCATTGTTATCATTCCCTTTTCTATTGCCTTTTTTTCGATGTCTCCTGATGTTGAGCGCGAAAGTATCATACTTTCTATCTCTGCATCAACATCTATTACTTCATACAACCCCAAACGCCCCTTATAACCGCCTGGTGTTTGAGAAGTATCTTTACCTCTATACAAAGTATAAGCGTTTTGGGTGCCAAGGGGCAAGCCCTCGTAACCTAAATCTTTACTCGCCTCTGCTGCCTCAGCCTGAGTTTTAGGTAGTATCGACCCGAGAGTCTGCTGAACTGATTTTGCTTCTACCTCGTCAGACTGATACGACGTTTTTGTTTCAGAAACATGCCGAACCAAGCGCTGTCCAATAATTGTGTTAACTGTTGAGGCAATTAAAAATGGTTCTATACCCATGTCTAATAGACGCGGCAACACTCCTGCGGCTGAGTTTGTGTGTAATGTAGAAAATACTAAGTGCCCCGTGAGCGCTGCCTGTATGGCCAAATTCGCAGTTTCTTTATCTCGGATCTCTCCAACCAATATAACGTTAGGGTCTTGGCGAAGAATTGAACGAAGCCCGGTTGCAAACGTCAGGCCAACATCGGGGTTCACCTGAATCTGGTTGACGCCGTCCATTTTGTATTCAACTGGATCCTCAAGTGTGACAATATTTATTGCATCATTTTTGATTTCTTGAATGAGCGCGTAGAGACTTGTAGATTTACCCGAACCAGTCGGTCCCGAAGTTAAAATCATACCGTTTGGCTTCTCTAGCCCCTTCCGCACAGCACGAAGACTTCTGCCTGCATACCCGAGATCTTCAAGTTTAAAGCTTGTATTACTTTTGTCTAATATACGAATGATCACCTGTTCACCCCAAACAACTGGGCTAATCGCAATACGAAGGTCGGCGTCTCTAGAGCCCATTCGTACAGTGAACTGACCATCTTGTGGAATGCGGTGTTCATCTATCTTCAGGTTAGAAAGAATTTTGACACGCGAGACCAGCGCCGGCTCAATAGTTTTTGGCAGCTTCATGATCTCTCTTAAAATTCCGTCGATTCTACAGCGAATACGGAGCGTGGCCTCGAGCGGTTCTATATGTATATCAGAGGCCCTTGAACGGACGGCGTATTCCAAAATTGTGCTGAGGGCTCGGCTAATCGGTGAGTCTTGCACAATCGTCTTAATTTCGTCTTTTTCTTTGTCATCCGATTTGTCGCCACTTAGTAGTTTCTCTAGGTTGTCATCAACAGATAGATCACTATCAACAGAGGTTATAGCGTCTGTCATGCCCTTTTGAAGATCAGCGTTATACTGGTCTAAAACGTGACGTATGCCCTCTTCAGAGGCCATATAGACCTTCAGTGGTCTACCTATTTTATTAGAAAGAAAATCCACCGCCTGTACATTGTTTGGATCTAGCATTGCAACAGCCAGGCGATTTTCCATTTCACCAAGTGGAACGGACATAAACCTGTCGGCAACATCTTGGGCAAGCAGATTTAAAATACTCGGGTTAACCTTAGAGGCAACCAGGTTTACATATGGCAAGCCAAGCACCTGCGCCGTTGCCTTTGTAAGCTGTTCACTCGTAACATGGTTCTGTTGCACCAAAAAGCTCAGGAACGGAGTCTTGGAGGCCGCAGCAGCGGTTTTAAATGTAGTTAAATCAGTTGCCCCTAGTAGTTTAGAGTCTACGAGTATTTGTTCTAGTTTTTTTTGGTTATCTTCTGAAAGGACACTCACCGGCCACCCCTAGCTTAATTATCGAATACCTGATTAGTGTTCTCGCCACTCCCTTGTATTTCGACTGTTGCATCGACAGACTTATCATTAAATATTCGCGGGTCTGGCGCAGGAAATGTAGCACCAACTGGCGTGACTTGCTCTACTTGCACAGGATTCGTCTCTGGTTTACCAATAAGCGCATTTGCCGCGAAGTAAGAAATTACACCTGCGACCGCTACAATTAACACTATTGCACCAATATCGTTTTGTTTCATTACTTCACCTCCATTTTACCAACACCAAGATCTCGTGCGGGTTGATAGTATGTCGTAGCTGTAATAGTTGCCTTCAGCTGCTCATTTGTGCCTGAAAATTCAACACTACTAATGTGAATTGGTCGGATACTATACTCGGTATTTTTAATAAACTGCACAATCGAATCGTAGCTACCGCTAACTTCGAGGCTCAGTGGAATTTCAACTGGCTGAGAAACAATTGCGGACTTTACTGCCGTGGCAGACATATCTAAGCCAACAGACCCTGGTGATGTTACGCCAGATGTAATTGCAAGCGATTCCATAAATGTAGCGAGTGCTGGGTAATCGTAAGTTGGTGGCAGGGCGTGCAGTATAGTTTTAGAATTGGTAGTTGCGCTCGAATCGAGTGCACTGAATTCTTCAGTGAGCTTGTCTATATTAGTGGCATTAGTTTCAATGTCATCACGAGCCTTCGACTTTGCAGTAATTACCCTTGAATTATAACTGAGCTTCTCCCATAAAAACTTCATAGAAATCAGTGAGAACATAACAATTACAGCGGCAATAGCTACAGCCACAAATACTGTCGAGTTAGCTTTGACAATCTTATCTCTTTTTGAGCCTGGCTTGGCGGGTTGTTTGTTCATTGCGGTACCCCTTCTTGAAACGGCTTATCAGTTTGAAGCAGTAGTTGCTCTGAAGACGCATTTACGGTAATTTTGCCACCCTTAGTCGACTGATCAAACAACAATGGATCTACTTTAAAGTTAATCTGGAAGCTAACATTCTTGGCTGTACCAGCCTGTTCACTTTTACTTAAGCCTTCAAATATCACCTCAGAAAATGGTGTTAGAGTTTGGGTAGAATCGTCTTTGGTGTAGGTAAACTTAGCACTTTTTAGGTTATTAGCCAGTATGTTTGCCTGCTCTAGGCTTGTTGCACTTCCCTGTAAGCCGAGTGTGCCCTCAGTCATGTTGAGTTTAATATTTCCGTAGGTAACGCCCTTAGGAGTAAATTCGGTTAGATAACCAAATATGTTCGAGCTAATCTTCTTTTTATCTTGGAGCAGGGGCAGCTGCTCAAGTGCGCCCTGGACAGTTACAATCTTTACCGCATCCTTCTTCTCCTGCAAAGCTGTTACGCCGGCGTCAATATCTTTTTGCACATTTTTTTGGTGCTGTGTTTGAACCACTTGCACGTATGCAAATACCAACACAAGTAGCACCACGGCGACGATTGAGGTAAGCACGGCGGCAATGATTACCGTGTGCTTCATTTGTTGAGCCTTGAGGTAATCTTTTTTAACTGTAGGTAGCAGGTTAATTTCTATCATATCGTATTCCTCTGTGCCAAACCTGATGCCACCGCAAACTGGTGGTTCACACTCATAAGCTGCTCGTGGGCAGCGTTGCTATAGCTTACGTTCTGCCAAGAATTACCAGCTTGGACTGGTGTGTTATTTGCAGAAGCTGAAAGATACTGATGAAACCCTGGTAGCAGCGCTGCGGCACCAGATGTCACAATGCCACTGAGCTGTGTATTCTGATAGCGTGTAGAAAAGAACTTCAGAGATTTTTGAACTTCAGAGATTATTACCTGTGCGGTAGGTTCAAGCGCCTTAAATATCTGACCTTCTAGTTTTGTCTTATCGAACCCAAATTTATATACAAACTGGCGGGCCTGGTTATCATCAATATTTAAATTCTGTTTTGCAGATTTTAGTAAGCTCTGACCTCCGGTTGGAATAGATCTGACTAACCGCGGCATGCCGCCAAGTGTCACTACAATATCGGTGGCATATTCACCCATATCAACAATCATCTGAGCATTTGTAGCACCTGCAGCTGGTGTAAGTGCCCGAGCAAGTGCAAGTGCCTCTGGCTCAAGCCCGATAACATTAAGGCCAATAGATTCGAGCATCTCTAAACGCTTTTCGCTAAACGCATTAGACACACTGGCAAGTAGCACCTCAGCTTTACCTTCTTCTGCAGGAGAATCTCCAATAACCGCCCAGTCTATTTTAGAATCGTCAGTCGCCATTGGTATAAACTGATCTGCCTGGTATTTAATAGTACTGGCGAGTTCTTGCGGATTCATTTTTGGAAGATCAACAACAGTAACGAAAGTTTTATTTGCAGGAAGCCCAACAATAACGTTCTTCGTAGTAATCCCCGCCTCTGCGAGTAAGCCCGTAATTACACCTGCTACCGCAGTCTGATCTGCCTGCGCGTCTGAAAGTGCCATTTTAACGTCTATCGGTGCTGCGCCGTATTTAAGAAGGGTCCTGTTTGCACCGGAACCCTTAAGTTGTACAACTCTAATTGCTGAGCTGCCGATATCTAGTGCGAAGAAGTCGCCCACCGCGTTGAAAATAGAACTCTTCATGCTTACTGACTAGTGTAACATAAGCATTTTAAACTGCCAATCAAATTGCTTGGTTTAAAATATCGGTGGCAATTCTTGGGTAGAAGTAGGAACCGTACCAAGGTTTTGTGAACCAGACGAAAATCCGGCCAAGTATGCCTCAGGGCTAAACTTTATAAGTTCAGCCGCGCATAGCTCGGCTCTTTGCACTGCAGTTGTTGGGTCGGTAATAATTGGTAGTGATGTCAGATCGCCGTAATTCGCATAGTAGCAGGTAGAATCTGCCGCGGCATCTTTACTAGCGAGTGTTCCATTCGTACGTTTCCAAATAATTCGACGTGCAGCAACACCTCCGTTTACAACAAAGCTATTCGGATTCCGTATACAAGAACCGGTTGTTACTTTATTCGCAGAAATCCAGTTACCAGGTGTAGCACCGATATTGTTCCCAGAACTATCCTTCCACTGCATATTGCTACATGTGTCCAGCACGCCGTTAGTGGCTATGTTTGGATATGCGACCAAGTTCGCATCTATCTGCTTTGCATTGGCTTCTATATATATATTATTTGCGATAATTTTAAGATACGGAATACTAGCCGACGTATATGTAGCTGGGTACGTAATGTTACCTTTTATCGTAACATTACCATCTACAACAATGGTCTTACGTGTTCCTGTAGTTAGTAGAGTCGCCGGTATATCAAGTTTACCGGTGCGTTTCATGTAACCAGAGCCTGAGGCTACGAATGTTATTGCTGCAGCCTCATCAAGGGCAGGGTTTGCCGCAGCACTCGCCATCTCTGCGCTCACATCAACACATGGCAGGGGCGGGTTTATCAAATTATCATCGTAAAAGTGTCCATAATTATCTGTACTACCGATGTCGATACTCGCAAAGATTCCATCTCGCAGATCGTCAGGGTCATCTGGCCCATTTCTTGTATAACCGTAGTTTCCCCTGAAAGTATTTGTACCAGAATTTATATCGCCGATATCTCCGCTTGCAAAAACACCGTACTGCGCACTTGAGGTCCCGTTTAAGCTATTCAGTTTATCAGTGCCATGATACCCATTTGTTCTTATGGATGCCTGTTTAGCGGCTCCAGATGCCGGACAAGTGCCTGCAACACCAAAGCCTGCACCACTTAAAATGTCGCCTCCAGCTACAGAGATATAGGGCCGATTCTTGAGATCTACAACTTCAATAGTCCTTTTACAAGGCTCACCTCGCCATGCCACTCCCTCTTCAACTACCTGCCACCAGAAGGGGTAGTCACCTTCCGTTGCAGGCGCAGTGACACTAAACTTAACCTCCCGCAATGCTGGCAGAACATCCACTGGAGCCGTACTACCGCTAGATCCTGGCACAGGATAATTCAAAAGGGTCACCCTGGTGCCAGATGCATTTACGACATTATTACCATTACTCTTCGCTTGCCAAAAAGTATTATCGTGCTTTTTGGGATCCACGCTGCTTGAAGGATTCTCTGCACCTGAGCCAAGTTTAAAATTTGACCCCCATGCAGTTGATCCACTGTTACCAACCCACATTGTCACATTAAAGACTTGATTTACTTTTACTTGCTTTGGGATATCCGTATCATTTACCAGATCGCAGCCCGCGCTAGTAAACACAGGGCACGGTAAATCAAAATCGGCACTATCAAAAGGATAGAAAATCTGAACACCATTTCGTCTAGTAATGTTATCCCACTTCCAGAGGTACTTTCTAAACGGCCTGATAGTCACTTTTGCAGAAGCATATTCACCACCACCAGATCGTGTATTTATTGTTGTAACATTTGTCTGAGCCCCTGTTTGGTCGTTGTATTCATACAGTTGCATACCAAATGCAGGTTGATAACTTGTGCCGTCATCGTCATCTTGCCATTTTAAATAAACATCTTTGGGTTGCGGGTTGATACCCCCACCAAAATAAGTACACGGTGGTCTAAAACGAAGCAGGTAATCATCTGTTGGTGTATTGCTACCAAGATTTGGACGACCAATCATTGTGGTAGAATTTTTTCCGCCTGGCTTAGTTGCCTCGGTTGCATCCGTAATAGTCTTAGACCAAACACCGAGATATGCTCCAGGTGCAGTTACTCTAAATGCGTTCAGTGGGCCGTTAAGCGTTGATGTTGTAGGATCTAGATAAACCTTAATTAAGCCTACGAATAACTTTGTACCGAAGGGTGATGTATGTCCGGGAACATCAGATTCCGTTAACTTACCAGCTGGTATGTTCATTACGACATCTCCACAATCGTTTTGATTAGAACTTACAACATTATTAACACTGCTTTTAACTGTTACTCCATTATAGAAAAAATAATTCTCAGTAGAAGTCACGCCGTGCAATTCGAATTTCGTGAGCCTAGTTCCAGAATCAAAACCACTAATATTCGGGCATTGTTTACCATTTATGAATCTCACAGACAAGGCATCATTTGTACCAGCATATATCTTTAACCACATTTCTGGGGAATGTAGCGTGTTTGTACCCGTTTCGTTTGTCGTACCCGCCGAAACCGTAAAAAATATATTGGTATTTTCCGGTAGTGTATTGGGTGGAGCAGCAAAGGTTGGCTGGGATCGTAAAGTGAATAGACTAGTAGCTACAAACAACCCAAGAGCCAATAGTTTCAGTGATAACCTTTTATTAAGTATCAAACGTGATAATTTGTTCATTGCTGAATCACCCCGTTCGCATCCCCGTCTTTTAGATTCGGTTGAGCTGAAGAAGTATCTCCATAATAGCTATCTGTTACGACATCATTAAATAGAACGCCTACGGTACTGTCTTTATTTTTGGCCTTCTTATACAATTCAATCCCGGTATCAGCATATTTCTTTGCAGCTTGTTTATCTCCACTCATATACGAGGCTCGTGCTATATCACCATAAAATTTATAGTCTGCTTTTGCTTTTGAGTCATTTTGAATACGCTCAAGAAGTGTGTATGCAGTTTTATAATCTTGTTTTTCTAATGACGATTTAGCACTTTTGTAGGTGTCATCATACGACACAGTGGCAAACTTTATATAAACACCTGCTGAAATTATGGCAAGAATTAAAAAACCCACTAAAATCATGGGCCAATTTATTGTCCGGCCTTTTATATTAGAACCCGTAATAGCTCTACTGTCTGCATTCTGAGACTTATTCATATCTACAGATTATAAACCACTTACGCTTATGCGTGAAGCGTACTTTGCGAGCCACGCCAGATTGTGACATCAATGCATTAATGAGAATTATCAAAATCTTTGTTCTATATCTGTTAGAATGGTAGCTATGAGTTTATCTATAGGAATCGTTGGACTACCGAATGTTGGGAAGTCGACATTATTTAATGCACTGACTAAAAATGATATTTTAGCGGCTAATTACCCATTTGCTACTATTGAACCAAATACGGGAATCGTTCCGGTACCTGATTCTCGCCTTACAAAACTGAGCGAACTCTATAACAACGCCCCTATAGTTCCGGCGACTATCACTTTTGTTGATATTGCAGGTTTAGTTGCTGGTGCAAGCAAGGGTGAGGGGCTTGGTAACCAGTTTTTGGCAAACATTCGTGAATGCGATGCAATAGTTCATATTGTTCGAGCGTTTGAAAATAATGATATTGTGCATGTGCATGAAAAAGTTGATCCAAAAAGTGATATCGAGATTATTAATACCGAGCTAATTCTGGCTGATCTTCAGACGATTGAAAAAAGCCTCCCGCGAATTACTAAAGAGGCAAAAACAAATTCAAAATTGAAACCTTCCGTTGACATACTGCTTAATGTTCAGTCGATTCTAGAGTCTGGCGACCTGGGTGCGCTTACTGATCTTCTGAAAGAACTTGATCCCCAATCAGAACCAGGAATGACACTACGTTCACTTCAACTGATTACCACGAAGCCAGTAATTTATGTGTTCAACATTGATGAGGAAAATTTAAGTAACACCGCCAAACAATCTGAACTTGCAGCGCTGGTATCACCTGCAGAATCTCGCTTTGTGAACGCACAGCTTGAAGCAGAGTTAAAAGATATGTCAGATGAAGAGGCCAAAGAAATGCTCGAAAGCTACGGCCAAACTGAATCTGGACTTGCCCAAATTGTACATGCAGCTTACTCCACTCTTGGCCTGCAAAGTTACCTTACATCCGGTGGTACAGAGGTAAGAGCATGGACAATTAAGCAAGGTTCAACCGCTCCGCAAGCCGCAGGTGTGATTCATAGTGATTTTGAACGCGGCTTTATTGCTGCAGAAATTGTAAATTGTAATGATCTGCTTGAGGCGGGTTCACTCTCGACGGCAAAAGCTAGTGGAAAAGTTAGAACCGAAGGCAAGACATACATTATGCAGCCCGAAGACGTCGTTGAGTTCCGATTTAATGTATAGGGACCAGCACGAAGTAGCGCTAGAGATTCCTGCCTGCGCAGGAATG
>JBGSPG010000024.1:0-2350 GCA_041738725.1 Saccharimonadales bacterium (SeqCode) | reverse complement strand
GACTTCCATCGGGTTAAAGCCTATCGGGTGTTCCATGTCTGCCGGGTTGAAGTACGTAACGTCTTTAACTCTGCTTTCAGGAATAAACTGCATAATGTCAGTTGCGTAATCGCCGTGTGGGTCTACAATTGCAAACCCCTGGTTATGAAAGATATCAGAAAGTGTCAGCAGTGTAAGAAGCCCCGACTTACCTGTTCCCGTCTGCCCAATAATGTACATGTGCCTGCCGCGGTCTACGCGTTTAATGCCAAATTGCATATTGGATCCGCGGAAGTTAGTAATACCAAACGGACTGATGCCTTCAATAAATTGACCACCAGTAACCGGGAGTGTGGCTGGTGGTTCTGCGGTTTTGGCCTCTGCCCAGACTATATTTGGTGTTTCTACGGTTGTGTGTGGGAGGTGATACAGACTGGCGAGTTCTTCAATATTAAAGATGAAGCCTTTGTCTATAAAGAACCGTGCTTTATATTCAGCTAGTTTGATTGGATCGAACGAAGGGTTTTTAACTTTAAAGCCGTTAAGGTTCGTACTGTTGAACTGTTTAAATGTGCCGACCATCGCCTGCATTCTGAGTCGTGCCGTTGTTCTGTCTGCACCTAAATAAGCCATGCGTACACGTACTTGGTAGCCTAACTTTCGGCTCTTCTCTTCCGCAGCGGTAATTCGTGATTTATCACGTTCAGAAACATCACCAGTACTAGACTTTTCTTCCGGAGGAGCCCACAGTGCACCAAGGGCAGAGCCAAGCCAGCCAGTAGTGCTCGATCCCCCACCACTCCGTAGTTTAGAGATGAAACGAGCGCTTTTTTTGTGCCAGTTATCATCTATTGGGCGAGCAAGAACTTGAATCCACATCTCCTCCCCTTCTCCCTCAAGCTTGGAAAGTGTTGCAGTAATAGCGGCAAGTGGATCTACCTCAAAACTAGGGAATGTTTTAATTGGTAGCGCTTCGTGATCTGTTAATGTAATTTCTGCCGTATGAATAATCGGTATTTTAGAAAAATCTCTATTAGCGTAGTCTTCATCGGCTTCATGTATTTGTACGGTTGAATATTGGGCATAAATTTGACCTTCAACAAAATTTCGCAGATGTTCTGGCACCCAGACGTAAAAACGGATACGATTGCCGATAGAGGCTATTTCATAACTGATATGTTCTTGTGTACCGCCATCACGCCTGCGCTCACCTTTCGAACGGAGGATGCCGTGCAAACTGGCAAACATCTGTTCAGCTGCGAGCTCTTTTTTGTCATTCGCACGCGGTATCTCTAGTACTAATAGTACGTGTTTTGTATCTGTAAGAGCCTTCACTTTACGCTTGTTCTGCCATGTTAAATATAAAAGCACCGCCACAATCGGAACGTAGATCCACCAGGTTGTAAGTAAAAAAGAAATCATAACGCATAAATAGACTTAACCATTACTGGTATTATAGCAAAAATAAACATGATATACAGGAGTCCATACGAGTAATTACTTTAACAAAGGCTCATCGGTCGACGAAACAATGGGTCAATATCACAAAATATATTAGTGGCGGCTGTAGTATCAGTAGTTGATCCAGTCACGAATTGCCTACAGGCAATATCAGCAAGACCCCATGGTAACCATCGTCTGGTTCGGTTGTATTTAATAACTCCATTCTGAATTTTATTACCTGGGCTAACGCCTTCAGTCTGTCGTATGCGGGGTACTTCAGCTGCCAGGCCTATCCGACAGTCGTCTTCTAAGAAAACCCATTTATGAGGCAGGACTTCTGCATTACAGTAGTTGGCAACAATCTCAAATTCTCGGTCGGCAATATAAAGAATCTTCTCGAGTTTTTTTATATCCGCCTGGCCAATAAGTCCGATCCCCATAAAGTTCAGAGTAACGCGCCTATGGGCGGTTGTTAGTTCTGGTCTCCAGGTTGGATCACTCAGTTTTCTTGGATTTACGAGTTCAACCTCGTCAAATGTACAGCGAGCTATTTCGGGGTACTTTCGTGCCATGTTTCCCCACTGCTTATTCAGAGAGTTCGTAGGTTGCTTTTGCGACTCGTTTGAACTGTTTTTTGCCCTGTAGGTTGAGTAAAATAGTAGTTTCTTTTACCTGTCGGCTTTTAAGAACTTCGCGTACGATGTCATCGCGGTGCATTGGTTCTTTAGACTTCTTTAAAATCTTAGTGATGATGTCAGAAACGGTGCCTTTTGCGTAGCCCCATTCTTTAAGTGCATAGATTCCACGACCGATCAGTACAAAACGACCGTCTTTAATAAGTTCGTTATGAATGGCTTGGGTTGTAACATCTTTACGCTTAAAGTCTGAATCTTTGATTTTGCCAGAGATTTCAGAAAAGTGCATTGGC
>JBGSPG010000012.1:0-3013 GCA_041738725.1 Saccharimonadales bacterium (SeqCode) | reverse complement strand
CCGTATACATTCTCCGCATAACTGCTCGTACCATTACCATTCACCCAGGTTGGTGAAACTATCGAGCCTGAACCCGGTGCCACAACATCAAGTCGTTCGCCGTAACTGCTGAAGTTTGCTCTCACGTTAGTACTTGTTGTTGCGCCAACTGCAATCACCCGGTTATAACTTGCCGGGAAAGTAATGTATCCTGTGGGCAGGCCAGTACAGGCACCAGTTGAGCCTGGGTTACCACAATTACCTGCAGCAGCTACCACAACTACGTTACTATCAAATGCATAATCTACTGCGGCTCGTACGATTGGGTCGTCACCAGACGTACCAAGGCTCATGTTTATAACATCAACACCCCTATCCACAGCATAGTAAATTGCTTCTGCAACATCGTCACTATAGCCACTGCCGCTATCATCAATAACTTGTAGTGGCAAAATTGAAGTATTCCAACTAATTGCACTTGTGCCAAGACTGTTATTACCCGTTGCTGCAACTAAACCCGAAACCTCGGTGCCGTGCGAGGTGCCGCTGCCGTTTGGATCTACCTCACCCGCCTGCGGGCTACTGTCATCGGTTGCAAAATCCCATCCGAGGTAATCGTCAACATAACCGTTGCTATCGTTATCTAAACCATCAACAAGATCGTTAGAATTAAACTTCCACCTATTTGTAAGTTCTTGATGATCGAGTCCGAAGCCCGTGTCTATAACCGCAACAGTAACTGCACTACTCCCGGTTGTAGTGTTCCAAGCTGTCGGTGCATTCACGGTCTGTAGATACCACGCTGCGCCGTAGCGTGGGTCATTCGGTGCAGCAAGCGTGTAATACCGCTTCTGGGTAGTTCCCGGCATCCGGATACTTTCAGGGTTCGCATCATCGTTAGCGACCCTGTTATTTCCACTGGTATTTTGACTCTTCGGTTTTGAATCACTAGAAGCCTGCCCGCTTTCACTACCAGCCGAACCACTCTGGGGCGCTGTCGCCCCAGTCTTGCCAACTCGCTCTGCAATTGGCGTTCTCAGTACAATCATCAAACAAACCAGCACAACCATGGCTACAATCGGAACTATTTGTTTTTGTGTATATTTCATATCATCTACGATGTATTCATAAACAGTATACCACGAGGCTAGGGTATAGGGATTAGGTACTTGGTACTAGGGTCTCAGTCTTCTCATCAGCATAAGCGGGTCTAGTTAACAATGAATCAGCTTCCCGGGGCAATCATTCAGTAAGCACCCGAAGTATCGTAGACCACGGATAAGTGGAGCAAGGCAGTACTTTTTTTGCATCCGTAATTAAGTGATAGTATGCAAAAATGCTTGTCATTGTTCTGCCGCACTTTGGAGTGATCGGAGATACATCGAGTGGTTGATGCCATGATGAAAGTTTTTATTTTACTTTCTTGAAAAAGTGAGGAAAGAAGAAGCAAAGACATCAATCCGCCAGCTGGCGGATAACACCACTTCCCACCTACTAAATTCCGCTAGTGCGGAATTATAGCTTTCAAAAAGTCACGTGCGGTTTGATTAACCTCAACCACCGTCTGGCTGGGCCAGTACCAATCAGGCTGAGATCTAATAATCCAACCAATAATTCCTCCAGAAAGACAGTACACCAGTATCAGTGAAGCTAGTACATACCGTATCCATCTAAGGTTTGAGGAACGGGTAACTTGTACTAACGCGGTAGCAAGTAGTACAAAAATTGGTAGCAGCATTGGAATAATATAGCGAGATTGTATTGCATATGCCTGGCCGTACTTTAAATAAAATGCATAATTAAAAACCCAGAGTGATCCTGCCAGTGCGATGCTTGCGACTATAGTAAGTTGGTTTAGTTCACTCGCCTTCCATAACTGCTTAGCTCTGAGTATCAACGCGAGACCTCCCGCAACTAGGAAGAAGTATCCGATAGTAATCGGTAGTGGCAAAACCGTCCGAAATACGTAGTGCCCATACGGATCAGGTTTGTTTAAATTCTGTGGAACAATGTTTGCAAAAATTGCAAAGTACCCACGCATCAACCTACTAACCCAGTGTGTGCTGAACGAAACCGGTCCACTAAACTCCGGTACCTCTGGGATATTCTTGAGTGCCCGTTGGTTCCGACGCCACGGACTATACTGACTACATACTTCTGCTGGCTGTACGCTTGCACAGTCAACTTTAACTTCCTTATAGCGTATTGCATTCACGCCAAATCGTTCGAAGAACAATCCAAACACCAGCGCAAATAATACGCCCGCAATCACCGTTGCCCTACGTGTTTTTTTGTAATCTTCACCAAGCAGTGAAAAGAGCTTCTTTTTGTACTTCATACTCAGGCGTACTACGACAAACAAAACAACCGACCCAAAAATAACAATAAAATTATGCTTTGTGAGTGTTGCGAGCATGCCGGTTGTTAGCAGAAGTAGTAGTGTGCGGGCAGACGGCTTTCCGGTAAGTGCCGAGTAGGCATAGTCAAGAAAAATCGGTGTAAGCAGGAACATCATGTTGTCGTAGTTATTTTGGGCAGCCAAAATTGGCATAATTGGCGTGAGTACAAATACTAACGTAACCACATTAATAATCTTTTGTGGAACTTTGGCCCGTAAGAATAGTCGTCTGAACAGAATTATTCCACCAATAATTAGTGCGATGTTTATAAATCTTAGCCCAATAATTATGTGTGTTTGATTATCAGTAAATACATCTAATAGCCGATACGGAAAACTCATTAAATACTGGTACAAGTAAGACGAGAGCCGCGTGACATCACCATATAGACTCATATCAGGGGGCTGAGAACTAATAAATGGTGACCACTGCCGAGAGTAGAATTCAATAATACCGACATGGTAGTACTCGTCGTACGGCAAAAGATTAGAACTCAGTGCAATCCAAAGTGCCTGTAAACAGAAAATCACCACTGTACCAACAAAAAACCAGCTACTCGCAAGTGCACCATTAACCGCAGCAACTACGTTTTTTAATACCGACTTCATATACTACCCTCCAGTATACCACCAGAG
>JBGSPG010000103.1:0-14683 GCA_041738725.1 Saccharimonadales bacterium (SeqCode) | reverse complement strand
TCGAACGTGAAGCCTTCTACAACCTCTGATTCCATAGCAAGGCCCTGGCCTTCTTCTACAGTGACCACGCCTTCTTTGCCAACTTTTTCTATCACTTCTGCTATGAGTTCGCCAATCGCAGCATCACCGGCAGAAATTGTGGCAACCTCAGCAACGCGTTTTTTATCGCCCGCAATATCTTCACGCATACCTTCAAGCTCTTTTAGTACTTCGCGCGCAGCCTCTTCAAGACCTTTTCGTAACTGCATAGGGTTATGGCCAGCTGCAATCAGCTTATTCGCTTCATTTAGAATGTGGTACGTTAGTACCGTAACAGTAGTAGTACCATCACCAGCAACATCATTCATTTTACTTGCAGCTTGTTTGATAAGTTCCGCACCTGCTTTGTAGCCTAGTGTCTCTTCGTCTTCCGGAAGGTCAATCCCCTTTGCTACCGTGACGCCATCGTGCGTAACAGTTGGGCTGCCATAGCCTTTACTAATTAAGACGTTACGGCCTTTCGGGCCCATAGTAGTTTTTACTGCATTAAATAAAATCTCAGCACCGGCAAGTAGTCGCCTTCGTGCCTCTTCGTCGTAAAATACCTTCTTCGCCATATAATTCACTCCTTTGTCGTTAATGTGCGTACCTTTTGTGCGTCATTCCTGCGTAGGCAGGGATCTCTAGGGTCTTAAAGATTCCTGCCTACGCAGGAATGACAACTAATTACGCTAAAGTTGCTAAAACGTCTTCTTCTTTTACAATAATGTACTCTGTACCGTCTACTTTAACCTCTGTTGTTGAGTATTCTTTGTAGATAATTTTGTCGTTCACCTTTACGTGGTCGACTTCTTTACCAACCGCAACAACCTTGGCAATTTTAGACTTTTCTTTAGCAGTATCAGGCAGATAAAACCCAGCCGCAGTCTTATTCTGTGCTTGCTCTGCAACTGCGATAACCCTATCTCCCAGTGGTTTGAGTGGTGTGCTCATATGTAACATCCTCCTATTTAACTATCGTTTTTCAAAAACAAAAATGGTACCTTTATGGTACCGCATAAAATTAGCACTCGCAAGGCCTAAGTGCTAATTAAATCTCTAGGTTAGCTTTCGTGGTTTGAAGATCAGGTTCAAAGTCGCTTAATACTGTCTCTAGATAGAAGTGGTCGAATTCATCCGCCCTTGTTCGTGCTATAAGTGAAGGCCACTTTCCAGTATCGCTTCGCAGTCCAAAAGCACTGGACAGATCTAATCTGGAAAAGGCATCAGCATCTAATAAAAAACTATGCTCCGAACCATCCTGAAGTTCCCATGATACATACAATGAATCTTCATCCGCTAAAATAGCGCCTCCGGTGAATACTTCTCCGGGATAGCGAAGTGCAGCAACGGTGATTATACTGTCGATGTTATCCTTGGGTTTTAACTTGATTCTGTAATGTGCGAAAGGATAGATTTTAGTGCCTTCTGTTTTAGTAACAAATCTTTTTTTAATCTCTGCATCCGGTCCCAACCTATGATCATATTCAAGTGAAAGTCCAAGAATTACCTGCGCACGTTGTAACTGTTTGATTCGCTCTGAATAATGATCATTTTCAAATGACTCTAGTTCACTAAAAAAGGGGCCTAAGCCCTCTCCCTGTGTATGTTCTGGATTACGGTCCACCATATATAGCGTTATTATACCAAACAATAGAAATAAGTCAATAATAACAATTGACAAAATCTGTCAATAGTACTACGATACAGTGGTCCAATCAGGCAACCCATACAGGGAGAAGACAAATCGTGAGCGATCTCGCAATCGATTACAGGAAATTCCAGCTGTCGCACGCAGGTGTGGCAGAGAAGCAGCCTTGCGAAGGCACCACCAGGGTCAACCTCTGGGTCGATGGTGACATCCCAGGTCGCTTCCTCCTCTGGCTGGAGGCACAAAGAGGGATCATCGGTGTCGAAGGCGTTGTCCGGGTCAACAACCTGGACTACGCCAAGTTGCAGGTGATCATCAGCGCCGAGGTCAGCGACGCAGGTCAAACCGCGGCGATGTGGATCGGAAGTGTGAACGCCGCTCTTGCGGGCCTCGAGCCCGAAAAGATCGTCGAGATCACTACCACAGGCATCACCACGGAAGAAGCAATGAGCTGGGGGGCCGAGCCCAACGAGAAGGCACCGATCAACCCCTTGTTCACGCGGGTCTGAGCCTCGCCGGATGGACCAGTGAGGGTGTGCTGGCAGCGTTGCCGGCACCCCTCGCTGGGACGGCGGAGTGCGAAAATAACCTGATGAGCAATCATCAAACCATTCGCACCCGCCGCCCTAATAATTTTTGCTTTTAACTTAAAACACCGCGAATGCGGTGTTTTAATCAATTGAGAATAAGATTTAGTCTTTATCTTCTTCGTTAATTGGCCAGTAGTCGAGAGTCTCATTAGGATCAGTTATAGTTCCATCTTTTAGTCTCTTTTTGACTAATTCAGCCGTACGTGATGCTGCTTCAATTTGACGTTCCCTTCGAGCACTCTCTAATGCTCCAACCGTTGTACCGCACTCTGCGGCGTATTCCGCGAAGGTATCCTCTTGACCCTCGAGTTGTTTACTATCGACAGCCCTATTGTAATCGGATTGAAGTGCATCTAGGTCGGTCTCTATTGTCCTTGTTTCGTGTGACATTTTGTTCCTTTGCTTTTTTGTTTAAATTAAACTGTTCACAGTGTAACGTATATTTGTGTTTTTGTCAAGTATTAGTCACTCCAGGTTGTTATTTCGATAGCCAAGGACGCAAGGCTTTCACCTGCGTGGCCAAGACGTATTTGTTCATCTTCAGATAGGACCTTCTGTGATCGAGTAGTAATTTCGTCGACTGCTGCCCGTGCTGCTTCTGTAGTGCGACGCAAAAAAAAGATTGCGTCTTCACGTGTTATCGGTTCGGGTAGATCCTCTGAAGCAGGGAATAAATCGATCATTTGGCTATTTGAGAAAGGCATATTATCACTACTATATCAGTATTATTGACATATGTCTAGTGTAGCCGATTATTTAACCACACTAGATGTGTTGTACAATAATCGGCATGGAAAGAATAAACCAAACAGTGCTGATGTCTGGCGTGCAGTATTTTGCGGTTGAAGAACTGAATCCGTATTCTCAAAAAAATAACCAGCCTGACCTCAGTAAGACTGCGGAAGAATTTGATAGTATCCGCCAAGCGCTTATTGGTGCCGGCGTTGACGTGATTACTGTTGATGCACCAGAGAGGTGCCAAGACGGTATCTATACTGCAAACTGGGCGCTGTGTCGAGACGGTGTCGCCGTGCTCTCATCACTCCCAACCATGCGAACTGATGAGGAGTTTTTTGCTCGACAAGCACTAGAAGATCAAGGCCTAACGGTTGTTCCCGCACCGTACCTATTTAGTGGCCAAGGCGATTCTCTCCCCTGTGGCAATGTGGTTTTTATGGGCCAAACCTACCGGACTGACCCGCGCATGCATCAGTTTGTGGCGGACGAGCTTGGTTTTGAAGTTATTTCGCTAGAGACAGTACCCGAATTAGATCAAGATGGTACGCCTATTATCAATAAAATTACAGGCTTACCGAGCAGTTACTTTTACGATATCGACCTTGCCATTTCTGTTATTTCTCCAGAATTAATCGCCTGGTGCCCAGATGCATTTACATCTCCTAGCCAGAAGAAGATACAGGCACTTTCTTTAGATAAAATTGAAGTTAGCCTTGAGGAAGCGTTGAAGGGTTTTGCCTGTAACCTCGTTTCGACAGGAGAAACGGTAATCATGAGTAACCACGCGCCGAAGCTAAAAGCTGAACTAGAATCACGTGGCCTCATGGTAATCACCCCAGAGATTACAGAGCTTGCAAAGGGTGGTGGTTACATCCGTTGCACCACACTTACGCTTGATAACGTCTAGCTCTGATTAAACTTGTTGACATATAACTCACAATATTGTATTATCGAGATCTTATGAAACCCAGAGATCAGCACGAAGGAGCCCCACGGATACTTGCCTACAGAACAGATGAATCTGGCTCAATTGTAGCCTTTCCGATTGAACGTGAATCTAGAGGAATTGATGTTATTGCCACACTTTTGTATCTAGACTCCGACAAGGAGCGACTATATGCGCATGCAAGCAGAATACTACGGCACGCAGTTGAAGGGCTTGGCCTGTTAAACAACGTCCACCTACCTATCCCCCGTACTTCAATTCAACTTTCTGGCCAAATTGCACTTATGGAACACGTACATTTTGGCAATGATACTACCTTTGATGATGTTAGTTTGGCAATTGAAATCACAAGTGGGACCGAGAGTGCTGAAACGGAAAAATTGCGGCTCACATCAGCCCTGATCGACACAGGCAGTCTGACTGGACTCGTAATCGAAACAGTACAACGTAATGAATTCATCACATCAACAGAGGGAGCGCTCAGGGCGGAGCTCCATGCAATGACCGAAAATCACTACGACCTTTAAATGCCTCCACAAATTTTCCGTCATTCCTGCGCAGGCAGGAATCCAGTCCTAAAACTCATCAGCTAGATCATTCCAATCCGGGTTAAACTCTTCGATTTCACGAAGTTTATATGCACGCTTCCATTTCTTTATCTGTTTTTCTCTTAGAATCGCAGATTCAATAGTTTCGTGTGCTTCATACCAAACGAGACGCGTGACTCCATACTTTTTAGTAAAACCATCTACTGCGTGTTGTTTGTGTTGATCAATCCTTCTGACGAGGTTGCTCGTCACTCCAACATAAAGTGTGCCGTTTCGGCTGCTTGCAAGTATGTACACATATCCGGCTCGGTTCATAGTTATTGTTAGTGTACTGGATTCCTGCCTTCGCAGGAATGACGAAAGGGTTAGTTTTTTAGAGATTTGAGTGCAGACCTTGCGGCCTGTTCTTCGCTATAGAGGCGCGAGAGGGTCATAGTAGATTCGTCGTAGTTGTCGGCTTCGGTATTAAGAATACCTGACTTGTTGCCAAGAATCGATTTTTCGTGACCTTTACCGAGTAGAAGTACAACATCGCCTTTTTTAGCTCGCTTAACAGCCTCAGAGACTGCCTCCTCGCGTTTGTGCACCAGAAACAGGTCTTTGCCCTGTTTTTTTCCAGAAGCCTCTGCACCGGCCGCTATTTGCTTTAGAATGGCCATTCCGTCTATATCTCGGTCATCCTCTTCTGTTACAACCACAGTATCGGCATATTTGCCTGCAAGTTCGCCCTGTGTAGTTCGTTTTTCAGCGTCACGGCGTCCGGCACTACCAAAGACTACAATCAACTTCCCTTTTACGGTCGGCTTCACTTCTTGGAAGATCTTTTCAAAACTCTCAGGTGTGTGAGCGTAGTCTATAATCACTTCAAAATCTTGACCTTCGTCAATCCTTGCCATTCTACCTTCAACCGAATGCAGACTAGCAATCCCCTCTTCGATTTCTCTTGAAGTTAAGCCAATTGCACGACCAATACCAAGTACAGCCAAACTGTTATAGACATTAAATCCACCCGGCAAGTTGCAGGTGATGGAATAGGACACGTCATTACTATCAACCGTATATGAACTACCGGCTGATGATTGATTAATATCTGTTGCAATCAGGTCACCCTGTTTGATACCGTATAAAACCTTGTTGGGCACTCGCTCTGCAAAATACGCACCGTTCGGATCATCAGCGTTGGCAATACCAACCTGAAGGCCGCGGCGGTTTTTGGCAGCCAGACTGAATAACTTCGCTTTGGCGTCGCGGTAACGTTCGAATGTACCATGGTAATCGAGGTGTTCGTGATTCAGGTTAGTCATAGCTACGACGGAAAATGGTATTCCCCATACCCTGTTTTGTGCCAATGCATGAGAGGTAACCTCGAGAAGAAGCCACTCCGCACCAGCGTTTTTAATCTCCTTAAGATTCCGGACAAGCTGACGGGAGCCCATGGTAGTCAAACGAGTTTTGTTAGGCTGCGATCCGCTGCCATCACCGAGGTCTAGTGAAATTGTTGTTAACATTGCGACTTTTTTACCACTACTGCGAAGCATCTGCGCAGTCAGCGTACAGGTGGTTGTTTTACCGTCTGTACCGGTTATGCCAATAACTTTGAGTTTACGAGCAGGAAAACCAGCGAGTAGCTGCCAAAACATTGCTTCTAACAGATGGCCGAGTGGCTCAATCTTTTGAAACAAAGTGTGTGGGATTAGTTTTTTGATGAAGGATCGCATTACGTCTAGTATACAAAATTCAGGAGGAATAGAGTACTACTGATCGAGTGGCTCGGCATCCTCAAGAAGCAACATTAGATCGCAAGCTAGTACAAAGTCTAGGCCACGTGGATCAAACGTACGCTCGCTGTAATCACTGTCACCCTTATCTCCGCGGCTAATCCACTCGTGTACTTGAAACGTCCCTTTGTCTAACTCAAGGTGGTACCCGCGGCGTATATCACCACTCACGCCGTCTTCTACTGGGAGACAACAATCAAAAGCGTGCACTATTCCGTCTGGACCTCGTACAACCGTAATGGTCGCTCCAACAGGTGTTGCAAGCTGCGCATGTACTGTATGCGCCAAATCATAATCCGCGAGTACGCTATTTAAGTAGTTGTTTAAATCGGCAGACGCATCGTCTAGGATGGTCTGTGCAGCTACGGTCTGCTCCTCGACAATCAGTTCGAGTGTTGAACTGAGGCCAAGCGTTGCGATACTTATATTCAGCGGGACATACCGAAGTTTCTCGAGTAATCTTCGCATCACGCTTTGCTTAGTCTCTTCCTG
The DNA here is from genome assembly GCA_041738725.1 of Saccharimonadales bacterium (SeqCode). Classification (GTDB taxonomy): domain Bacteria; phylum Patescibacteriota; class Saccharimonadia; order Saccharimonadales; family UBA7683; genus JAGOUG01. The sequence continues at coordinate 7,922 of JBGSPG010000103.1, read as the reverse complement.
ATCTTGTGTCAAAATACACATAAACTGTTGCTCAGCAAGTGCATCTTCTAGTTGCCTGACGTGTGACTCCCCTATTTGCACCTTGTATGGAGTGGTTGTGGATTCGATCTGTGCCGCAGTTCTCGTCAGTTCTTCGTACACGTCCCATCCATCGCCAGAATTTTTAAAAGTATACCCCGTAAGTACTGGGCCATCCTGTAGACTACGCTGTTCGGGTATAGAAAGCTTAATCTCTGTGGCCTCATCATGTAGAAAATGAATTCTCATACCGGTATCTACACCTGCAACTTCAACCTCTGAAATATGTGGGCCTTGAGGCAGCTGGCTAGAAACGCTCAGCGCGACTGCATCTACACGCATGTCAAACGCGGGTTTATGGTAACAACGTTCCGGGGTGCGCTCAGTGTTCATAATGGTGTATGCTATCATCTGTAGAACTAAATGTGAAGCATTAATACTATGAAGATACTTGCTATAGAAACTAGTTGTGATGAAACCTCTGTTGCTGTTGTAGAAGACGGCACAACTTTGCATTCACTTGTAATCAATAGCCAGATTGATATACACAAAGCTTTTGGCGGTGTTGTGCCAGAAATTGCAGCCCGTAGCCATATAGAGGTTATGATCCCGGTAGTTGAGCAGGCATTAGATGAAGCTAGTATGACGTGGGACGACATTGATGCTATTGCAGTAACCCAGGGGCCAGGCCTGCTTGGATCTCTGTTAATCGGGGTATTAACTGCCCGTACGCTTGCCTGGGCGCACAAAAAGCCGCTCTACCCTATTCACCATATACTCGGCCACATTTATGCCAATTGGATTACTGACGGTGCAACACCACACGTACTATTACCCAAATCGCAACCTGAATTTCCTATTCTTGCACTCATTGTTAGCGGTGGGCATACGCAGCTGATGTATGGCACAAACCATACAGATTGGCGAGTTATCGGGCGCACAACAGATGACGCCGTTGGCGAAGCCTTTGATAAGGTAGCGAAAGTACTTGGACTCCCCTACCCTGGTGGCCCAAGCGTTGCCAGGGCAGCTGAATCTGGTGATCCGAGAAAATACGTTTTACCGACTCCCAAAGTGAGCTCTCTTGACCCTGGGCTCGTAGATCTTAGATCTCAGTTCTTAGCTCTTAGTAGTCAAGATAAGGCAGATTCCGGTGCCAAATCTAAGAACCAAGATCTAAGATCTACAGTCTCCACTCCTTCCCTTGACTTCAGCTTCTCCGGGCTCAAAACAGCGGTTCTGCGAGCTGTACAGGTAGAATGTGGCGTTACGCACCAGTTCCCCTCTTTTGAGCTTGCAGCACTGCTTAGCGACACCCAGAAGGCAGACTTTGCCGCTAGTTTTCAAGTGAAATCAGTGGAATACCTCGTTTCTAAAACAAAAATAGCTTTTGATGAGTTTGCACCAAAGACCGTGATTATAGGTGGTGGTGTTGCGGCATCACTCCCCCTTCGTAAAAAGCTTTCGGAAATAATCCCAATTGAGATACACTACGCCCCACAAATCCTCTGTACCGACAACGCGGCTATGATCGGTGCGAGAGCATATTTTCAGTCTCTTGGATCTGATCCAGTCGATCCACGCACCCTAGAGGTGAAGCCTTCGTGGCCTCTGTAATTTTGTAACAGAGGTAGAAATTGATACAATAGATTAGATATGAGCATGCAAAACTATATTCTACATCTTGGAACTGCACGGTCGCATGTGCCTGTGTGCCTATAACTTTTTACAACTTACCTTTCACATGAATGCAAATTAATGTCATCGAATCAGATTAAAACATACAATCGACGACGCAAGAAAGATCTTATATGAACTTACCAAAAGCATACGAACCGAAACAGTACGAAGCTGATATTTATACCCTCTGGGAATCGAGCGGAGCCTTCAAACCAGCAGGGGAGGGCGAACCATTTAGTATTGTAATGCCGCCGCCGAATGCCAATGCGAATATACATATTGGTACCGGCCTCACCGTGGGCATACAAGACATCCTCATTCGCTATCACCGCATGAAGGGGGACCGTACACTCTACTTACCAGGGGCCGACCATGCAGGATTTGAAACCTGGGTTGTCTACGAAAAGCACCTAGCTAAACAAGGTAAGAGCCGATTTGATTTCAGTCGAGAAGAACTCTACCAGCAAACCTGGGACTTTGTTGCTAAAAACAGAGGTAATATGGAAATTCAGATGCGTGAACTAGGCGTCAGCGCAGATTGGGATAGATTCACATTCACGCTTGATGAAAACATCGTAAACCGTTCTTTTAAAACCTTTAAGCAAATGTGGGATGATGGACTTATTTACAGAGGTGAGCGCATTGTGAACTACTGTACCCACCACGGCACAAGCTTTTCCGATATTGAGGTTGAATATAAGGATGAAAAATCATTTTTATGGACAATCGCGTTTCCGTTAGCGGATGGCAGCGACTTTATAGAAATCGCCACAACGCGGCCAGAAACAATAGTAGGGGACGTAGCAGTTGCAGTGAACCCGAATGATGAACGCTATAAACGATTTATAGGTAAAGAAGTAGCGCTACCACTGACTGATCGCACAATCCCAATCCTCGCTGACGACATGGTTGAAAGCGAATTTGGAACTGGAGCGGTAAAAATTACGCCAGCCCACGATACCAACGACTTTGATGTGGCCGAACGCCACAACTTACCGAAAATAAGCGTGATTGGCTTTGACGGTATCATGAACGAAAATGCTCCTGAAAAATATCGAGGTATGAAGGCACTAGAGGCAAGAGAAGCAATACTCGATGATCTGAAGGCAAAAGACCTCCTGACAGAAGCAGTTGAGTACGAACATAGTGTCGGCCACTGCTACAAATGCCACACACCAATACAGCCACTCCTGAAGGATCAATGGTTTGTAAATATGAAGCCACTTGCAGAAAAGGCAATTGAAGCAATAGAAGCGGGTAAAATTAACATTAAACCCGCAACACGCACACCATCTGGTATCGCGTACCTAGAAAACATTAAAGATTGGAACATTAGCCGCCAAATTGCGTGGGGTATTCCAATCCCTGCATTCCAAAATATTGATGACCCATCAGATTGGATTTTTGACGAACGCGTATCTGAAGAGTCTGTGAGCATAGACGGCAAAACCTACCGTAGAGACCCCGATGTGTTTGACACTTGGTTTTCTAGTGGGCAGTGGCCATTTGCAACATTAAACTTCCCGGATGATCAAGACTACAAAGACTTCTACCCCTTAAGCGTTATGGAAACAGGCGGTGAAATATTTAACCAGTGGGTGCTGCGTATGATTATGCTTGGCCTCTACGTAACTAAAGAGGTACCGTTTAAAGATGTCTACATACATGGATACGTCATGGCCCAAGATGGCTCTAAAATGAGCAAAAGTCTTGGTAATGTTATTGATCCACAAGAAATTATGGAGCAGTACGGATCAGACGCGCTCCGCATGGGCATTGTCAGTGGCCGAAAAGCTGGTGTTAACCAGAGCTACAGTCCTGCAAGATTTACCGCTGGCAGAAACTTCTGTAATAAACTCTGGAACATTGCCCGCTACGTTGAAGGTGCGGTAGGCGAGGATGTGAAGCTACGTGACCCACAACCAAAATCTCCTGCTGACCACTGGATCATTCGTGAACTTGACGCTGCAGCTAACGAAGTAGCTACCATGCTAGAAGAATACCGCTTTTCTGAAGCCTATGAGACCATCTATCACACCATTTGGGACAAAATGGCGGATTGGTACTTAGAAGCGTCAAAGACCGCTCTTGAGCCTTCTGTGATGGTCTGGGCGCTAGAAACCTGCCTGAAGATTGCCCACCCGTACGCTCCGTTCGTAACTGAAGCCATTTGGCAAACACTTGACTGGGAGAAATCACTCATAATTACTGCTTCATGGCCTGCACGTCAAAACTATAATGAGGCATCGGCTGAGCAATTTGAGCTACTGAAGACCATCACAAGTGAAGTGAGAGTGGTGTTGGGTGTTATTGGATCAAATGACGTTGCGCTGACTTCAGTAAATAGTCAACTTATCCTAGACAACGCACCTCTACTAACCAAGCTCACCAAGGTTGGGTATATTCGTGAGGTTACGGCGGGCGAGGGCTTGCGACTCTCGGGTACATCAGAAGAAGCCTGGCTCGATCTAGACCAAGAACAAATCACTAAGTACCACTCGCAACTTGAAGCTAAGCTAGAATCAGTCGAGAAGTCCGTTCATGCACTCGAACATCGCCTCAGTAATGAGGGGTATATCGCACGCGCCCCAGAAGCACTCGTGGCTGAGAGTAGAGAAGAGCTTGCACACTCACTAGAACAGGCCGAACACTTAAAACAACAGCTTAAACACCTGTAGTACAGATGTCGACACTCACTACAGGCCCGCAGAGACTACTCCCCTTAGATAAATCTTGGATGATTCGAATGGGGATGCTCGACTTACAAGCGGGTAACACTACTGCGCGTGAGTACCTTGAAGCACACGAGCCCGGACTTGGCGACGACCTTAGGGCGCTACTGAGCGTGCTGCAGAATTGGGGTACTAACGGTACGCTTGACGTTGGTGAATCAGGAACATTATACCGTTTTCTGCAGTTCTACCTCTGGCTAATAGGGTCGGATATACAAATAGTTACGCACGGAACGCTAAAAAACCGTGCTCTTACAAATGATCCGAAGATACCTGAGTATTCAATTTCACGCCTACTCACTCTTGATGCCGGCACATCACAGTGGGCGAGTGCTGCATGTTTATTTACAGACATAGAAATTGACACCGACGTCATTATTCCATACAAACTGCAAACCACGCTTGATGCAAAAGCGCACTGGACCAAACAGGTACAGAGTGGTGATGTGTGGGAGCCGCGCATAGATGCAACAATTGAGCGGCAAGCAGCGGCGTTCTACAACTACGTACAAACAGGGGATATGCAGTTCGAACCAGAACAAGCTGAAGACTTTCCGTTTGCCTGCGCGTTCGGGTTGATTACTCCTGAAGAAGGTGAACAAAGATGGCCCGCCCTGCGCAACCATGAATCGGACAGGATTGCAGAGATGCAGAGACTTCTTACTGCAGATGTAGTAGATTCGCCGGACCATAGAATCGTGCAGGCGCTGGCTATGCGTTATCTGGGTAGAGAAGTCACTGAGCGTTCACGAAAAGCTGTCAATAAAACCTGGCCGCAATTCTGGGATTTTCTACAGAAGACTACAGAATAAGAAAAGTAGTATTGACACACTACTGCGAATATTTTAGTATGTAAATTCGATATCGCGCAGAAATGCTGCGGCATCGCACCTTAGAAAAGGAAGAGTCCCAGATGAGGTCACTGAAGCAGATTATTGTGCTTTCGTGACCTCATCTGGTAGCCAACTGGCCGACAGCGGAGGATTAACATCCATTCTACAAGGAAGCAGCGCATCGTGTTGATCGACATGCCTGACCGCCCGTGCGGTCGTGATTGCACCCAGCAGGAGCTCGACGAAGCCTGCCGCAAAGCAGAGAAGGACGCAAGCTCCTTCGACCTGCTTTCGGGCAAGCAGAAGGGGAAGCTCCGGCGAGGAACGCCCTACGAGCGTAAGGCCGTGCTGTGGAAGCTGTACGACATCAAGCTCGAGAAGGCAATCCAGCAGGCCAAGTACTGCGTCGCCGACATGGACCTCACCATCGGCGTCGACATGACCCAACACCTGCTGCTCAAGCCGACCGATGGCACCCTGCGACCGCGTCAGCGCGATGAGCTGGTCCGCACGCTGTGCGAGATCAAGATCATCCTCGGTGAAGACGTGTCGAGCCATCAAGGCTTCGTCGCAGCCTGAACCGGCACGTAGCGGCCGACAGAGGACAGGTTTCTACCTGGTGGACTTCGTCCCTTACTTCTGTCGGCTTGCCCGATTTACTCTTCCTTTTCTAAATAAACCAACTTCTGACGCTTAAGCGTCTTTTTTATTATTAAAATGCTAATTTCTGTGCAAGTTCGGCAAGGGCACCATGATCTGTTTTGGCGTCCTCGTCGGGTAAAGTACGCAGCTCTTCGCCAGTATTAATTGGAAAAAGTTTTACATGAACATGATCAACGTCGAGCCCCTCAATAATTGCCGCGATCCGTTTTTTGTCTGGGAACTCTCTTTTGAGTCGTTCGGCAACTTTTTTAACGGTAGTCATGAGAGCCTGATAATCGTCATCTGTAAGTTCATAAAAGTTTGGGATTTGTGTTTTTGTGACAACCAAGACATGCCCGGGTTGGATTGGGTGAATATCCATGAAAGCGAATGTCTTTTCATCTTCATAGACTTTATGGCAGGGGATTTCTCCGTTAATAATCTTTGTAAATAGTGAATCTTGCATAGTACTAAGTGTAGCAGTTTTTACATAACTACTAGAATGTTCCATCAGATGAGCGCATACTCATTGTAGTGAGTAGTGAGTCTAATAGCCCAACGCCATATTCAACCGAGAGACAAAGTCGCTTACGAACATTCGCGCGTAATTCTATAGTTCTTGGTTCTTTGTCAGTTGGCGCGTTACTTGGTGGCAAACTTTCAGCCGAGCAATTCGGTAACACAGAAGGCAACGTCTGTCCTGTTACGATTGAAGTTGAACACGATGTCTTCGACATACACAGTTCACCAGCTGCCGAGGTAACCACGATTAATAGCGCCTGGGTTGAATTCCCAAATATTCACGCTAATCCATTTTTTAAAACAAATGCCCGTGTTGTAGACGTAAATGAAGCAAGTGTTGATGACCTGCGCAAACTGATTGAAACAGGTGATAGCGAGGATATCTCCGCTTACGAGCAGCGCTGCCGGAGCGATGCACAGCTACTTATAAAAAAGAGTGTTGAAAAAACAATACTTGCCGGAACCGCCGGTGCCCTGCTCGGAAGCGTTGCTGTGTGGGGGATGCTTCATTTGTCGAAGCGAGCTGCTTCTCGACTTAACCTTGAAGAAAAAAAAGGGCGGGTGCTTATACCGGCGTCACTACTTATAGTTGGCACCCCAGCTCTTGGGTCAATCATGTGGGCAGCCACGAGTTTTAACGAGCAAGCCGCCAGAAGCCCTGTCTACCAAGGCTATTTTGAAGACTTAGAAAAAACGATAAGCCTGAGCCAAGCATCACTTGAAGGCTATCAAAAGCAGGGACGTGAGCTCACAAGATGGCTAGAGCAAGTTGGCGAACTACAAGATTCCCTGACTAACCCAGAGAAGACCCCAGACTACATAACTATACTGGCTATATCAGACATCCACTCGCGTCCCTGCGCCTACGAGCGTGTACAACTTCTCTCAGATGCATATGATGCAGACTTTATTGTAAATACTGGAGATGAAATTGAATGGGTAGAACAAGAGAGTGGGCTGTTGCTTCCAAAAGAAAGTTGCAACGGTGTAGATGGGCCCGGTGAAGTAGACCGCGATATCTACCAAGTGAAAGGTAACCACGACCCCGAGCTGCTCATGCAAAGTCTTGATGCTCTAAATAATGTATCTGTACTCAGCGGCAAGGTAATGACAGTAAATCTCACCTCCGACAAAGCGGGTGAACAGAGCTCCGTCCGCATACTCGGGATTCCAGATAGGCGGTATGAAGCCGATGATGTACTACAAGGGAGAGATGAAATTAAATCCAACCTAATCTCCCTACTGACAGATGAAGAAGTTCAAACTATTACAAAAGGTGAGTACGATATTTTACTATTTCATGACCCTGAGCTTATTAGAGAACTTGAAGATATCGGGTTGTTACCAGACGATATCAAGTTAGTTGCCACTGGTCATACACATAATGCAAAAGTAGATACCAAAACGGCTAAAGTGCCTATTTTAACTACTGGTACGTCTGGTGGCGGGGGTCTGCGAAGTTTTGAAAATAACGGCCAACCAAGCGCCTACAGCG